>NZ_JBMPPH010000003.1:0-208332 GCF_049340285.1 Undibacterium sp. SXout20W
TTTGGGTGAGATGTGTGTAGTTCATTATGCAATTTCGACTGGCCGGTCAAAAAGGCACAAATGCTATCGCATCTTGCCCTCATTAACCGGTACCGTTCATAAATTGCACTTCATCCTAGAATTCGCCTTCTTTACTTAGCCGACCCAACCACAATAGAAATGTCTCGTTATCGCTTTGGGTGGAAACAATAACGAGACATTCGTGTGTTCGCTCATTGAGTGCGTGGCATCAGTGAAAATGCGCAGTGCCGGGTGTGGGTGTATCTTCTGGCATTTCAGGGTGCACTAATTCTGCCTCGCGGTCAGCAAACAAAGGTGTCCCACAATCGTCACAAAATTCCATTGCAAAAATTTCTTCCAGTTGAAGAATATTAACGATGCCGCATTCCGTTAAAATTTCTGGAATATCGCCGTTTACTTGTCCCGTATCGTCCATGCCAAGGGCAGCAAGTTGGTCTTCAGCCTGGTAAAGTGGCCAGACGACACCGTAAATGACTTCTGGAGCCTCCACAAGGCAAAAACTGATGCGAAATTCATCGATTTGACCGGGTGTCTCCTGCACACCGCAGGCGGCAATGACGACTTCAAACTGATTTGCTTCTTTGCCTAGCGTCTGTGTCAAATAAAATACAGCCGATCGAATTGAAGCAGGTCGAATCTTGATATCCGCTTCCCGGCAGGCTGTGTAGTAGGCTTCTGGTAACAAGAGTTCAATACCGCAGCCCGGAAGCAAATTTTTAATCGTCGGTTCCACCTGCTGTTGCCATTCAAGGAGCGCAGCCGATTTTGCTTTAACACAGTCATATGGCGCATCGAGCGCTTGCCATTGAAACAGTGGCGCATCAATTGGGGTCACTAAGACCGCCAATAAGTAGCGAATATCAGCGAGAAACGGCACCGTTTGGGCGCGCTCAGCTTCGACCGGAGGCGTGCTATTTTTAAGCAGCGACATTGCCTGACGTTCCATTAATGCATACGTCTCAGTGTGATTACGGGGCAATTGATCAATCGAATACAAATTAGGAAGCAAACGCAATTTAGCCTGATCTACGAGTAATTGCGTGCTTAATTGATGGGATAAAGACGCTAGTGCATCCACGGAGATCGATCCCGAGGAAATCTCAAAACGTGTCCACGCTAAAATAGGCGCTGCGATCAGCAGAGTGTAATATTGGTGCCCCTGGACTTCAAAAATGGCACTGGTACTGATAGTTTCCAAAGTCTCGACCAAAACCTCATAGCCATTTGGATGCGAGGCAAATAAATTTTCGGCAGCAGCATCTAAAATATCCTGATGGTGCTGTTTTAAATTTTTTGCGACATATAAATCCAATTTCTCTTGCCAGGCCAAGTCTTCCATACGGCTCGCAGATTGTGCGACGGCGAGTGACAGGTTGACTAGCCGTTGACTTTCAGCAGCGAGCTTTAATCTATTTCTTTTGATAGGTCGGCGCATAAGGGTTCTCTGTCAGATGTCATTTCACAATATCGCGACCATATGTTCAAAGCAACTATCGTGAAATAGCGAATGTAAGCGGATAAATTAGAGACCCGTTCTGGTGAGGAAAACGACTAAACCTTGATCCTCACCCGAGAATCGTGAGCATGCAGTTACAGGTATGGTCTACCTTTTATCGTATTGAGTTTTACCGAAAAGCATTTCTTTTGCTTTGTCATCAACCAGCGGCTTTCTTAGATCCGCCAGTACTTTTACGCCACGTTCCACAGCAGGGCGCGCACTAACTTCGTCGAACCAGCGTTTAACGTGTGGAAAATCTGCCAAATCAATACCCTGGTTTGCAAACGACCGTGTCCAAGGGAAAGTCGCAATATCTGCAATCGTATATTCATCACCTGCTAAATAAGGTGTTTTTGACAGCTGTTTATCAATCACGCCATACAAACGCTTTGTTTCGTTGGTATATCGATCTATCGCGTACTCGATTTTATTCGGAGCGTAGATGCGGAAATGATGGGTTTGACCAAACATAGGGCCAACGCCTCCCATTTGAAACATCAACCATTGCAAGGTATTGTATTTGTCGCGATCAGAGTTACCAAGAAATGATCCTGTCTTACCTGCCAGATACACCAGGATCGCGCCTGACTCAAATAATGAGATCGGTTTGCCGTCTGGACCATCAGAGTCGACGATAGCGGGAATCTTGTTATTGGGTGAAATGGATAAAAAATCCTCAGAAAATTGATCACCAGCACCAATATCAATCGGAATCGCACGATAATCCAACCCACACTCTTCGAGCATAATGTGTACCTTGTGGCCATTCGGTGTAGGCCAGGAATAAACATCTATCATTGCGATCCTCTTCAAAAGGTGAATAAAAATACAGAATTCCATTATGCAGAAATTTGAGTTTTTCTGCATAAGTTAGTCCACGTTGTCTGAGCAATTTATTTAATCAATTTCAGGCTACTATAGCAGAACCACAATTACCTACTATCTTATGACATTATCCCGATTGCGGTCATTTTTATCCTTGCATTTGGCCGTCTTACTTTTTGGTGCAGCTGGCGTTTTCGGTAAATATATAGCGTTGAGTGCACTGAGTCTGGTTTTCGGACGTACCTTGTTTGCAGCCTTATGTTTGCTGCCAATGATGAAATTGCAAACACTGAAGAAGTCAGTGAACTGGTACCTATCTCTAGTCAGCGGTGCGCTCTTAGCGATACACTGGTTGACTTTTTTTGCGTCGCTCCACTATGCGCCAGTCGCATTTGGTTTAATGGGATTTGCGACATATCCAATTTTTGTGGCGGTTCTTGAACCAATTATTTTGAAATCTGCCTGGCAGCGGCGTGATGTTCTGACCGCAATCATGGTGGTAGTGGGGCTGATTGTCATGGTGAGCGATACGGGATGGCAAGATGGGTCACTTCAGGGAATTGGCATGGGAGCACTCTCAGGCTTGTCATTTGCATTGCTGACTTTGAGCAATCGTCATCAGGGTGAAAACGAATCTTCAAGTCAAATTGCTTTTGTACAAAATGCGATTGCTTGCGCATTGCTGGCGCCTTTTGCGATTTATCAAGGCGAATTGCTCCATGTAAGCGTGCGTACCTGGGTGTTGCTGGGGGTATTAGGCGTCGTATTCACCGCGGTTTCACATACGTTGTTCGCCTTTAGTCTAAAAAAGATATCCGCCATTTTAGTCAGCGTCACTGCTGCCTTGGAACCAGTGTACGGCATGATTTTGGCCTACATAGTCTTAGGCGAAGTAATACAAACCCGCACCTTATTAGGAGCGGCGATCGTATTATTGACCACGACAATCGCAACCTATTTTCATACTTATTCGTCAAATAAAATTAATTAATAAGCAACAGTAGCTAACATTCGTTCATAATAGCAATTTGTTCACTTTAAATAGTTTGATGTTATGACTAACTCGCTGACCAAATTTTTGACTAAATTTTTCCAACTGTTTCTTATACCGTTTTGTCTGCTGCCACTTCCGTTCACGGTTCAAGCGAACTCTCTACCGCAATATCCGTTCATTCACGCAACGGGAAATGCATCGATATCAGTACCGGCTGATGTGGCTGAGCTTGAATTTGACATTCGCAGCCTGGCCGTAACACCACACGAATCTGGTCAACAACTCGAGGCGATGTCGAAAGAAATCGTGCAATTTTTGGCTAATAATCAGATTAATAGTAGCGACATTGAAACCTACGACACAAAAAAAATGGTGAGTGATGACGAAACGGTCGCGAATGAAAAAAGCTCGGTGCGCTACCGATTGCTACGCAGTTTTCACTTTGTCGTGAAAAATTTAGATCAATGGAAAACGCTGACGGATTTCTTGCTGAGTCGAACTTACCTTGGCAATCTTTCGGCAACGTTTGGGAGATCTGATCTCAATTTAATTCGGCAGCACTTGTTAGCTGCTGCCATTGCAAACGCTAAGGAAAATGCAAAAACGATGGCAGATGGGCTCGGTGTTAAATTAGGAAATGCCAGTGCAATTTCTGAAACACCGCTGGCAAAAATCGCGAGTGTCATGGGGTTTGAAGGTAATTCTGCAAATCTGGCTGGAATAATTAGCTCTGAGAAGCCACCGCAGCTTGATTCCGTGGATTTATCAATTCCGAGTGCTTTGCACTATAAAAACGCCGTAGATGTCGTTTTTAAGATGAAATAAAAAATAAAGACGGTGAATCTCAGCCGTCTTTATTTTATTTAGGTCTAACCTTGCAACCGTTGAGTGTTTAAGAACGCGTAATTGGCAAACCTAGATCTTCGCTGAGACTAATATGTTTTGCCAGTTCTAACTTAGCAATTGCATTCCGGTGAACTTCATCCGGCCCATCAGCGAGGCGTAATGTACGATTGCCCGCCCATTGAGCTGCCAATGGAAAATCGCCCGAAACGCCGCCAGCGCCATGCGCCTGAATTGCCCAGTCAAGAACTTGTTGAGTGACGTTCGGCGCCAACACTTTAATCATCGCGATTTCGGCTTGGGCATGCTTATTACCAACGGTATCCATCATGTAAGCCGCTTTGAGAGTCAATAAACGAGCAGTATCGATTTGAATACGGGATTCGGCAATACGTTCACGCCAGATACTTTGCTCGGATATTTTCTTGCCAAAAGCGGTGCGACTATTGAGACGCTTACACATCAATTCTAATGCACGTTCGGCCACGCCAATGGCACGCATGCAATGATGGATGCGACCAGGGCCTAAGCGACCTTGTGCAATTTCAAAGCCTCGACCTTCACCTAGCAAGATGTTGCTTGCTGGCACCCGAACATTTTCAAATAAAATTTCGCAATGACCATGTGGGGCATCGTCGTAGCCAAAAACGGGGAGGGGACGTTTAACAGTAATGCCGGGCGTTTTTGCATCCACCAATATCATCGATTGTTGTGAATGGCGCGCAGCATTGAAGTCGGTTTTTCCCATCAAGATATAAACAGAGCAACGAGGATCGCCAGCGCCAGAAATCCACCATTTATGACCATTAATCACGTAATGATCGCCATCACGATCAATTCTGGTTTCAATGTTGGTCGCGTCAGAAGAAGCAACGCCAGGTTCTGTCATCGCAAATGCTGAACGAATTTCTCCTCGGAGAAGTGGTTCCAGCCATTGCTTTTTGTGTTCTTCAGAGCCGTAACGTTCTATGGTTTCCATATTGCCGGTATCTGGCGCGGAGCAATTGAAAACCTCTGGTGCCCAGCTAACTCGTCCCATAATTTCGCATAATGGTGCGTAATCAAGATTGGACAAGCCTTCCGGTGCGCGAACTGATTTTGGTAAGAATAAATTCCATAGACCTTGTTCACGCGCCTTTGGTTTCAGGTCTTCAATAATTTGGGTAGCCAGCCAGCGATTACCTTTTTCAGACCCATTACGGTCAATTTCTTCTTTATATGCTTTTTCATTTGGATAAATGTGTTCATCCATGAAGCGTAACAATTTAGCTTGCAAGGTCTTACAACGTTCTGAGTATTCGAATTCCATGTTATCTCCGGTATGTTTTTTGGACTTCTCTGAATCTTTAAAGATCTTTTTTGGGCCTTCCTGGCCTTTTTGGTCTTTTTGGACTTATTTACTTACAACGAAAATGCAGTAGCTATAATTCTTTTGAATGAAAACCTACGTTAGCGCATCGCTTTGTTGACGTAACTCCAGCCTAATTCTGCCATTGGCCGTGCAGCTTCGCCGGATTTCTTTGCCTGAGCGCTAGACGCCGTGCCGTCGACAAAGCGTTTCATAATGCCTTGCAAAATACCCGCCATGCGGAACAGGTTATAGGCCAGATAAAAATTGAAATCTTCTGGACGAATCGTTTTGCCCGTGCGCTCGCAATACTTAGCGATATATTCTTGTTCGCTTGGGATACCTAATGCCTTGTAATCAACGCCCTTGATGCCACGGAATTGGCCGGGAGTGACGTGCCAGCTCATGCAATGATAGGAGAAATCTGCCAATGGATGACCCAGAGTCGATAATTCCCAATCCAAAATAGCCAAAATTCGCGGTTCGGTCGGGTGGAACATCATGTTGTCGAGACGATAGTCGCCGTGCACGATACTCGTATCATCGCCAGCAGGAATATGATGCGGTAACCACTCGATGAGATTGTCCATCGCATCGATTTTCTCAGTCTCTGATGCCCGGTATTGTTTCGTCCAGCGATCAATCTGGCGTGCAAAATAATTTCCTGGTTTGCCATAATCAGCGAGACCAATCGCTGCATAGTCGATGGTGTGCAATTGGGCAATGACGCGATTCATTTCATCGTAAATTTCAGCGCGCTGTGGCGGTGTCATACCTGGAAGCGACTGATCCCACAACACGCGTCCATCAACAAATTCCATGATGTAAAAGGCGCGCCCGATTACGTCTTCATCGCTACATAAAGCGTACTGCTTAGCAGCCGGAAAACCGGCTTTACTCAAGGCATCCATCACCTTAAATTCGCGTTCGATAGCATGCGCCGAAGGTAATAATTTTGCGACTGGGCCAGGTTTTGCGCGTAAAACATAGTGTTGATTGCCAACACTAAGCTTGAAGGTAGGATTGGACTGGCCGCCTTTAAATTGCGCGACTTCCAATTTATCTGCCATGGATGCATCAAAGCCTGCTACATGCTGCCGCATATAGTCGGCGAGGGCGCCGATATTAAACTTTTGACGCTCGGCAACTGCCATGGTGCCCATAAATTCTTCAAACATCGATGTCTCCTCGCTTTTTGCGTATGGTCGTTGATCTTACCCGCGAAGTTATCACTTGTGAGGGTATCAAAACTATTTTAACTCAAATAATCGAACGTCCGTACTATTTTAATTTATTGTATTCATTTTATCTGTTGGATGGAACAACATTTCAATCCGTAATGAAAAATGGCCACCTGGAAAAATCGGGTGGCCATCTCATAAAAAGCATTTTTTTTGCCAAATTCAGGCAAATAAGTGAAGTACGCCATCCAATCCGACAAAATTCAATGCCACATTGGCCTGTGATCTGACGATAGGCTTGGCGCGAAATGCAACCGACATCCCCGCAATATGCATCATCTTTAAATCATTGGCACCGTCACCCATGACGATCGCTTGTTGCGAGCTAATTCCCAACTCCTGGCAAACACGTTCGACAGTTTTTTGTTTTTCAGTGGCGTCAACGATGGTGCCGATCACCTTACCAGTCAATTTACCATTTTCGATCTCAAGTACATTGGAATGACTGTAGTCGAGATTCAGTAAGGATTTCATGCGATCAGTAAAGAATGTAAATCCACCTGAAACCAAGAGCGTCTTTAAGCCAGCGCGCTGAACCGCTTTAAGCATTGCTTCGGCACCCAGTGATAAATTCAAGCGTTCATCGAAAACCTGTTGTAACGCCGATGCATCAAGGCCTTTGAGCAGTGCCACGCGACGGATTAAACTTTCTTGAAACTCTAATTCTCCACGCATTGCGGCTTCTGTAATTTCCGCTACTTGAGGTTTTAAGCCTTGCATATCAGCGATTTCATCGATGCATTCAATGGTAATCAATGTGGAATCCATATCCATGGCAACAAGTTTAAAGTCGCTTAATGAAAGTGGTGCCGCCATTTTAGTAACATCCCATGCTTTGGCGAATGCATGTTGTTGGATATTACCCCATTGTTTTTCATCGATCGAAACACCTTCGAGTTTAATGACTTTTGGACTGATGTTCTTGCTGGCACTGGCACTGCTCAAGGCAATAATTTTATGCAAATCGGCATCATTATGATCAATATCTTGCAGAGACTGGATGATAAGCTGTGGAGTCGTCATTGTTAGCTAACAAAGTTTAAATATAATTTAATGCAGTTCAAATGTAGTTCAAATATCGTCACAAATGCTCAGTAGCATCGATTGAAGGATCTATTGCAATGCTTTTAGTGTCAACTTAATCTGCGCGACGCGGCTTGCCAGATCGGGCATATTTGCAGTAATTCTTAATTTATCTTGACCATTGAGCCGGATGTGCTTGTTCTTTTGCACCAGCTCAATAATACGCATGGCATCGATGGGAGGCTGTGGTTCAAATTGCAAACTAGCGGCTTCCCCGTGCACATCTATTTTTATGATTCCCAATGGCTTTGCAGCGACGCGTAAGCGATGGGTTTCCAACAGTGATTGAACTTGTTCAGGCAGTTTGCCAAAACGGTCTATCATTTCCTCTTGCATATCATCAATTGCACTGGCTTTACTGCAATTGGCCAATCGTTTGTATATGGACAGCCGTTCGTGAACGTCACCACAAAAATCGTTCGGTAATAGCGCAGGAATATGCAGATTAATTTCAGTTGTGCTCGATAAAGGTGCCGCAAGATCTGGCTCTTTGCCATTTTTCAGAGAGCGGACAGCTTCATTCAACATATCGGAATACATTTGAAAGCCGATCTCATGCATCTCACCGGATTGGTTATCGCCTAATACTTCACCAGCACCACGAATTTCCAGATCGTGCATCGCAAGATAAAATCCGCTACCTAACTCTTCCATCTGTTGAATTGCTTCTAAGCGGCGATTTGCTTGTTTGGTCAACCCCTGTACGTCATGTACCAGCAGGTAAGCGTAGGCTTGATGATGCGAGCGACCGACACGTCCACGCAATTGATGCAATTGCGCCAATCCAAATTTATCGGCTCTATGCATGATGATGGTATTGGCGGTCGGAACGTCGATACCCGTTTCGATGATAGTCGTACACAATAGGATGTTATGGCGCTGCGCTACAAAATCGCGCATTACTTTTTCCAGATCTCGCTCATGCATTTGCCCATGCGCGACAATCACGCGTGCTTCTGGCAATAAGGCTTCGAGCATTGCTTTACGGTTTTCTATCGTTTCTACTTCGTTGTGCAAAAAGTAAACTTGGCCGCCGCGCTTTAATTCGCGCAGACAAGCTTCGCGAATAACGGAATTATCTTCGCTACGGACAAAAGTTTTAATTGCCAAACGTTTCTGAGGTGCGGTCGCAATGATCGAAAAATCGCGCAAACCTTCCAGTGCCATTCCCAGAGTACGGGGGATAGGTGTCGCTGTTAAAGTCAGTACGTCTACTTCTGCACGCAATGATTTCAGGGCTTCTTTTTGTCGCACACCAAACCGATGCTCTTCGTCGATGATCACCAAACCCAGACGGGAAAACTTTACGTCATCAGATAACAGTTTATGCGTACCAATGACGATATCAACGGTACCATCGCCCATCCCCTTAATTGCCAAATTAATTTCTTTGCCAGATCGGAAACGAGATAATTCAGCGATTTTTACTGGCCAATTTGCAAAACGATCTGCAAAAGTTTGTGCGTGCTGCTCTGCCAGCAAGGTGGTTGGTGCCAAAATTGCGACTTGCTTGCCCCCCATGACGGCAACGAACGCAGCGCGTAAAGCAACTTCTGTTTTACCAAAACCTACATCGCCACAAATCAGCCTATCCATGGGCTTGCCAGAGGTCATATCGCCAATCACCGCTGTGATTGCAGCAGCTTGATCTGGAGTCTCCTCAAAGCCAAAGCTCTCTGCAAAGGCTTCGTAGTCTTTACTTGAATATTCAAAAGCATGACCTTGACGTGCAGCTCGGCGCGCATAGAGATTAAGCAATTCTGCAGCAGTATCGCGAATCTGTTGGGCGGCTTTCTTCTTCGCCTTTTCCCATTGTCCAGAACCTAGACTATGCAATGGCGCATCGTCCGGCGACGCGCCTGAGTAGCGCGAAATGACGTGCAATTGCGCTACCGGAACATAGAGTTTGGTTTCTTTAGCGTACTCAAGATGTAAAAATTCGGTATCACCTTCACCTAAATCCATACTGATCAGGCCCATATAGCGACCAATGCCATGGTTACTATGAACCACAGGATCGCCGATTTTGAGTTCTGACAGGTCGCGCACCATATGCTCGACTTGGGTTACTGCCTCCTGCTTTTTGCGGCCTATACGCTTTCCGCTGCCAGCATATAATTCCGCTTCGGTAATAAAAACTACACCGTCGGCAAGCATAAAACCAGCATGCAATGGTGCGACGCCCAGCATTAGTTTTGGACTTGCAGTGACAAAGTCTGTGTAGCCTTCGCACAAACTGAGGGAAATAGCGTATTCGTTAAAATACTGTTGCAGCGTTTCGCGTCGCCCCAAAGTTTCAGCGCAGATCATGACTCGCTTATCCGTTTGCAATAAAAACGAGCGTAAATTAATCAGCGGGTCATCCGCTCGGCGATTCACCGAAATATCGGGTAAAAAAGCAGAGATTTCAGTTCCTTCTGCTGAAGAAGTGCCTTTTTCTGCAGGCGTAATTACCCAACGTGCTTGCGTTTTCATTGCGGCAAAAAAATCGTCGTCGCGCAAAAATACGGTTTCAGGGGATAAAACTGGTCGTTCTCTGTCTGCTTTTAAAAATTGATAGCGCGAGCGTGTATCGGTCCAAAACCGTTGAATTGCTTCGTCGATATTGCCCACTAATGCGAAGTGGGGCGAGGCAGGCAAGTAGTCAAAGAGAGTGGCAGACTGTTCAAAAAATAGCGTCAGGTAGTATTCAATACCAGCCGATGCGATGCCATTGCCAATATCTTTGTATATCGATGAGCGCGAAGGGTCACCTTCAAACGTTTCTCGCCAACGACTGCGAAATGCGGTTCTTGCAGGCTCGTCCATTGGGAATTCGCGCCCAGGCAACAACCTCACTTCGGGCACGGGGTAAAGTGACCGCTGGGTATCTGCATCAAAAGTGCGGATCGTTTCTATCGTGTCACCGAACAAATCTAAGCGATATGGTAACGCCGAGCCCATAGGGAAAAGATCAATTAATCCACCACGAACGGAATACTCGCCAGGAGACATAACTTGGTTGACGTGACTATATCCAGCTAAAGTCAGCTGTGATTTTAGCTTTGCTTCATCTAAGGTATCGCCTTTTTTAAAGAAAAACGTGTAGGCGGCTAAAAACGACGGTGGTGCCATCCGCAGCAAAGCGGTTGTAGCGGGCGCTAAAAGCACATCGCAGTTGCCATTTTGAATTTCATGCAGACTGGCCAAGCGTTCTGAAACCAAGTCTTGATGCGGAGAAAATGCATCGTAGGGGAGGGTTTCCCAATCTGGCAGCAAATGACAACGCAATTCAGGATTAAACCAGGGAATTTCATCGCGCAACCTCTGAGCGTCGCCAGGATTGGCAACAAAAACAGTCAACATGCGTTTTTCAGACTTAAGCGCAGTCGCGGCCTGTGCGAGCGCAAACGCATCCGCAGAACCATGTAAGGTCGGAAGAGCCAGTCTATGGCCCGGTTTTGCTAAAGATTTCTTGAAATCGAATGACATTGCGGCTGAAAATTGAAGAACCCATAAAAGCAGCTGAAGGAACCGCGTACAGAATGAAATACGCGGTTAAAATGAGAGCTTATTATAAACGAACGGACTGTTCTCTTCAGAGAACGCGTAAAAGAAGTATGCATGAAGCTATGAAACACGCCCCCCTAAGTCCGCGCTACGTTGCCTTAATTCCGGCAGCTGGCGTTGGTAGCCGCATGGGTAAAGACATACCTAAACAATATATTAATGTTGCCGGAAAGACGATATTGCAGCACACCGTTGATGCATTTTTAAATTTCCCTGGCATTTTGCATACCTATGTCATCGTCAGTCCAGAAGATGCCTTTGCCGACGACTCTTTGAAGAGCGATCAACATCTAACTATCATGCGTTGTGGTGGTGCCAGTAGGCGGGATACGGTCAGAAACGGTTTGAGTGAAATCCGGGATCAATTAAATCCAAACGACTGGGTCTTGGTCCATGATGCAGCCAGACCCGGTCTGACTACCGATTTATTGAGAAAATTAATCAACGAAGTTGGAGAGCATCAAGTCGGAGGGCTATTAGCGCTGCCGGTTGTTGACACGGTGAAGCGGGTAATGGTTGGCAAGATGCAAACCATATCACGCGACGGCATGTGGCTGGCACAGACCCCACAAATGTTTAGGTATCAATTACTATGCGATGCCTTGGATGCAGCTAATCAGGTGACTGATGAGTCTAGTGCAGTCGAAGCTGCGGGCTACACGCCTGCCTTAGTAGAAGGTCATGTATGTAATTTAAAAGTGACTTTACCAGCTGATCTCGATCAGATAAAACGCTATTTGGATGGCCAGCTACGAGGCGCCTGAATGTAGGTATAAAGTAAATACAAAAACCACAGAAAAACGAGAGAAATTTGATGAAAAATAATATTCCTCCCTTCAGAATCGGGCAAGGTTATGACTGTCACGCATTGGTACCAGGTCGAAAACTCATTATTGGCGGCGTGGATATCCCGCATACGACAGGTTTATTAGGTCACTCCGATGCAGATGTGCTGTTGCATGCCATTACGGATGCAATCTTCGGCGCCGCGGGTTTGGGCGATATCGGGCGTCATTTTCCTGATACTGATGTCCGGTTTTCTGGTGCAGATTCACGGGTACTGTTGCGTGAAGCCATAAAGCGCTTGCATGAAGCTGGTTATGCCGTAGGTAATTTGGATGCAACTATTATTGCCCAAGCGCCAAAGATGGCACCGCACATTCCCTTTATGCGGGAGCATGTTGCCATGGATCTGGAGGTCGACGTAACACAGGTTAATATCAAAGCGAAGACCAATGAAAAGTTGGGATACTTAGGCCGTGAGGAAGGGATTGCTGCAGAGGCAGCAGTACTCATATTTAAGATTGATAAACTTTAAAATCGAGGTTTTAATTTAAATTGTAGATCGCGAAAAAACAAAATTATCTGGCTAAGCGTCGACAACGGCGTCAAACACATCTCGGAACTGATCAAAAAGGATCTACTATGAATCAAGAAAACGTGAAGCAATTACTGCTGCAATTGCATACTGAGTTGGCTAACGCAGATGAAGTGGACGGTGAATTAAAATCCTTGCTGCAAAATTTAAACAAAGATATTCATCACGTACTTAATAGCGAACAGGCTCATGATGACCCTGTCTATGCCGCTTTGAGTGATCGCTCTGTTGCGCTATCCGCTCAATTCGCCGCTGAACACCCGAAACTAGAGCCTGCTTTACGCGAGCTTGCATCAATGCTGGCTAAAATTGGGGTCTGATTATTTTAACGCTGGAATCCTATAGGCATAGCCTTGGGATATGCCTATCGCTGTTAGTATCGTAGCGTCTTATTTTGAAGCCAATCTGTGAAAAAGATTGGCTTTTCTTTTTGCAACTACAATGCTCCTGACAATTAACGATCGTATTGTTGGGCATAGGAGGCGATGACGTTTTTGCAATTTCATTATCTTTGACTGAATTGGAATAGGGAAGATCACATTTGTTTTTGCCTGGTTACCTTCGAACAAATAATATTAAATGGGTCAATATCGTAAGCTAACATCCTGATAACACACCCTAGCTTCATGCAAAGGTGGGTTACAAGTTTTAGCTGGTTGGCAAGGACACTTTGAAATTCGGTAATTTTAGGCATGAACGTGAATAATTGACAAAAATAATCGACTCAAAAAGGTCTTTAGCGTCGTTTTTCGTCTTTTGATGTTTAACTTTTAAAAGATGCCACATCTAAAAGAGACCGTATTTGGTATGATTAACCCCACACTCGGTTATATTGAAAAAGATCCTCGAATAAAATGCGTTCGTTAATTCCGAAACGACAATAGCGGATTGAAATAGCAACAAATCACATCAATACGGAGCAGCAATGAAAAAGCGCACAGCAAGAAACACTAATCAATTATGCGTCCAGCTTCCCACATTGGGTTTGCGGTTTGCCTTTCTGGTTATTGGATTAACGTCAGTCCCTGCTTTTGCAACATTGGGGGGGAATTCTGCCACTGTGATTGCTGATCAAGCAGCGTTCGGAGCCTCGCTTGCAAAAAACACGACAGCTGGATACACCGATTACGTACTCACATTACCCAATGGAATCATCGTCCACGAGTTTGTGAATGCTGCCGATCAGGTCTTCGAAGTGACTTGGAACGGGAAGGGTACTCGTCCAGACATGAAACAACTACTCGGCCCCTATTTTAATCAAACTATCACCGCGCCAAAAAAGGGACACCCAACGTTGCGGCGTGCTGATATTGCCGGTTCAAATGTAGAAATTCACTCTGCTGTAGTCAACCGCGTTTTCAGTGGCACTGCGCATATTCCTTCAAAAATACCATCAACGCTGAATGGTCCTGTTAATGTACCCAATGACCGCATTACGCCGACGCCTTCAAATAACGTTAACAGAAATAATTAGACCTAATTAGAGGCAATTAGAAGCAATTAGAACTGATTGAAAAGGTAGCGGTATTAAATAAGTGTATTTCCAGCGTATAGCAGTGATTTAATTTTTTGACCGATTTGAGATTAAAAAGATGAAAAAATTTGCCTTTGTGTTGATCGCCTGCGCATTAATCACCAGTTGTGGTGGTGGTTCGAGCAGTTCAGGATCCTCTTCATCCCCGACACCTTCAACGACGGGCATAACGGTTGGCGGCACAGTAACTGGATTGAGCGGTTCCGTTATTTTGCAAAATAATGGTGGCGACACAATTACGGTAACGGGTAATAGCACGTTCACATTCCCGACAGCATTGGCAAGTGGAAAGCAGTATGCAGTGAGCACAACAACGACTTCCCCCAACTATTATGCCTGCTCAATTACAAATGGCACGGGAACAGTAGCAAGCAGCAATGTGACAAATGTTGCGGTTTCTTGCTCGCTTGTACCTCAGGTTGCCATGGCCTGTGGGAATGCAACTTCAATTGGCAGTGGAAATGTTGCGCCGTTGGTGATAGACGGCTTCCCGTGCGCTGCGGGCGGTACGGCAGGTGGTGCGAATAATGCCAATGTGCCCTACGTCAGCGTAAAAATTTGCGCACCTGGGAGCACAACTAATTGCCAAATTATTGATCACGTTATTGTTGACACAGGGTCCGCGGGTTTGCGCATCGCTTCAACAGCTCTTGCATCAAATTTGCAGCCTGGAAGTGGATTGCCGACCGTAGCCGGACGTAATGCAGCGACGTCGTTAGCTGAGTGTGAAATCTATGTTGCCTCTTACGTCTATGGGCCTGTCGTCAGCGCAGACGTCTATATTGCAGGCAAATTGGTCAAAAATACCAATATGCAGGTATTTGGTGCGCCTGGATATCAGGTTCCAGCCGCTTGTAGCAACCAAGGTGGCACTGAAACGGACACAACACAAGCATTCAATGGCAACGGATTAATAGGTGTTAGTTTTGATTTGCTCGATAATTACGCGATGTATTTTGATTGCCAGAACTCCGCACTTGGTCAATGCACTTCAAATACTTCGTATGCCGGTTTGCCAAACATTGTGAGTCAGTTTTCATCAGATAATAACGGTGTCGTCTTAGCATTGCCATCCGTGCCATCCACAGGGTTAAGTACACCTACAGTCGGCACTTTAACTTTCGGTGTGAGTACGCAAGCAAATAATACCCCCGCAGTTTCAACGTTGGCGATTATCAATGACAATTTGGGTGAGTTTGCCGCAAAGGTAGGGAATACTTGGTATTCAGCCTATATCGATAGTGGAACTGACTTGATGTATTTTAATGACAATACGAACACGAACCTGACACTATGCTCGAGCAAAGGAGTGAATGCTGGTTTGTACTGCCCGGCACAACCGCAAAATATTCCAGTTTCATTTGCAAACTATGCTAGTGCTGGAAAAACGCCGGTTGCTATTGGTGCAATGACATATCAAGTTGCAAACGCTGATGTCATCAATACGCCTTCGGCGATTGTGTTTAGTAATGTTGCTGGCCCCATCGCAGGTTCAACCACACTGAGTGCAACAACGATGGCTTTTGGCTTATCGTCCTTCTACGGGCACAATATGTATTTCCTTTTCAATTCAATGAGTGCGCCGGGAACTGGATTGGGCGGAACAGCCTCCACGACGGTCACTGGCCCTATCAACGGCATTCAGTGATAACGAGCTGCATCGCCAATGTCAAACGACCCTGGCGATGCAGCAAACTAAACCGTTCATATGAAAAATATCTGAGATAATTGGCTTTTCAAAAATGTCCAGTTCGCCTTGGTATTTTTGCTCGTCTTTTGCTGCCTCACATCGCTCAATCCATGATTGAACCTTGGTTGCTAAGTAGGCAAACAGTAATTGACCCTTCATTTGACATATCGTTTGACATATCGATTGACATATCAAGTGCTACTTCCAGGGACTTAGAAACTCCTTCAAATATTGATTAAAGCTCACTCTTCACACGCGCCAAGCAAGTGTAAGTGCGTCGCAACTTGTGCTTTTAGCTAACGCTAATACTGTCTTCTGACCGTGATGCCAACTCATAGCGATATTAATATCTATATCCTTGCACATATAATTCCACTACAGCACCAAAATGGTAATTGATTGAATTTGATTGAATTTGATTTAAGATGCGTTCTCAGCGTTAGCTGAATTCAAATCCTGGCACAGATACTCAATAAACTATTATGCAATAGTGCAAAAGAAATTAAGTGTGTAATATGTTTTTTTATAAAGCGAGAATATAAGAAGCTTTGTGGTTCTACCAAAGACCAGCAACTATTTTGGCCTTTGACGGTGCCAGCAAGTAGGGGCTGTGCACGTATGAAGAAAGAACTGAGAAAAACCACCGAAGGCGGGACGTCATTCGAGTAACCCTATGCAACCGGAAGACCCTGTTACTGATTGGAGCGACACAAACTCTAAGGTGCGAACAAAACGCACGCGAGGTGACCGGGGAAGATTATTGAAGAGATTGTGTAAGCAGGGCGCGCAACAACTCATCTCGTTGATGCGGCAATTGACAAAAAACAAGTAAATGATATTAGTTCACAATAAGTTGCACTTTAGCATGTAACTTATTGTATAGTTTTGAACTTATTGTTAGTAGTGTTATGCTTGAATGAAACGGGCACTGCAAAGTTACCAAATTTTGTCATTACCTGCAAAAAAATAATTTAAAAGTGTCTGAAGTGTCTGAAGTGTCTTACATAGGTGGAGTCGATCCGATGAGAGTAAATATTCAAAAAGGTTTTACGTTAATTGAATTGATGATCGTTGTAGCAATCATCGGTATTTTAGCGGCTGTTGCATTACCTGCGTATAAGGACTATACAGTCCGCGCAAAAGTGTCGGAAGTGATCTTGGCCGCATCGGCGCCAAAACATTCTGTTTCCGAGTACTTCGCCGTGAATAACGCATTCCCAGCGACCCTCAATATCGCATCACAGACAACGAAATACGTTGCTAGCGTAGCGTATACTGGGGGAGCCTCAAGCGGCACAATTACCGCAACTGCATCAACAGCAGAACCAGCAATGAGTGCAGGTACCATCGTATTGAGTGCGTCCTCTGCTGGCATCGGACAACTCAATTGGACATGCACTGGCACGCTGGCTAAAAATTATTTGCCAGCCAGCTGCAAATAATCAATTTCGATTCAATTATTCAGCCTTCATTGATAAGGTGTATTCTCTCTCGTCCTCTATGACCTTTTGTCGCCATGCACTAGAATCTGGCGACGAAAGGTCATAGAGGAGGAGAGATGTACCACAATTTTTTTCGCAGGATCATTTTTATGCGAGTTGCTCGATGTGATCCATCGGTTAGCATCGTGATATTTCTACTGCATATCTGATGTGCGTTCTGCAACCGAATTTATAGTTGCAAATAGAACCCAATATGGCAATACTTAAAGTGACCAATGGTCACGATTACACCTCAATCAATATTTTGCATGGGCTCACACCCGGACATACGGCGTGCTCGCTTACCACAAGTGCAAATTGTCCCTGTCCTCATCTAAAATTGCTTAAGTATTTGACTAAAAACGTCAAATACCTGCCTATTTGACGTTAGTTCAACTCTTATCTTTAATATGCAATTTATCCGCTTCATCTGGTCTTGATTAGTTTCCGAAAATTGGCGAACGTATCCACTGCCTGGAGGTATCATGAAAAAGAGTTTAAGCGTACTCTTGATTTTTTTGATCATGGAGACTGTCGGCTCTCTTATCTGTGCGCAAGAATTGCAAATATTGACTGAAGAAAATCCACCATTTAGTTTGACTGGGCCGGACAAACGACCAACAGGTTATGGTGTTGAAATCGTTTTGGAGATTCAAAAACGCGTTAAGAATCAAGACGTCATAAGAATATATCCTTGGGCCAGAGCATTTTTTACAATACTGAATAAGCCCGGGGTGGTTGTATTTGCAATGTCGAGAACGCAAGAAAGAGATCCTCTTTTTCAATGGGTTGGACCGATTATTGAGAATGATTGGATTTTTGTGGCCAAGAAGAGTTCACATTTAAAAATTAGCAGCCTAGACGAAGCCAAAAAGCTTCCATATATAGGTGTTGTCAGAGATTTCGCTTGGAGTAAATACTTGAAGAGTAAGGGATTTACCAACTTAGACGCTGCTACGGACTATGTTTCAAATATCAAAAAAGTCGCAGTAAATCGTATCCCGGTCTTTGTAAGCTCCAACTTGAGTTACCAATATGAGCTGACTGAGCTTGCAGAAAAGGTCGACGACTATGAGGTTTTGATGGAATTCTGCCAGGTTCAAATGTATATTGCTTTTTCAAAAGAAAGCGACAAAAGAACGGTAGACGCATGGCAAAAAGCATTTGACGATATGAAGAAAGACGGCACTGTTGAGAGGTTGTAAAAAAAATGGGTGCCCGCAGCAAAAATGCCTGAAGGTGCGAAACCTTTAAGTTTCTGAATCCGGCGTAGCGGAAAGGTTTGAAGTGCCAAGCCGATACAATGGATAAGTTCGCATAATTTATATTATGTTAAATAACAGAATAAGAATCCAAAGCTCAAAGACTCTCAATTTTATTGTTCAGGTGTTTTGAATCAAAAGATAGCAACCACTGATCGCAACAAACTCGAAAAAATTGGCGCAAACAAAACCTCTAAGATCACTTCAAAATTCAGTTGATTTTCGCGTTTAACACGAAAGGAATTAACAACTGACGCTCAGTTACTCCCAGTAACTAAAACGCCTGCAAACTGCAGGCGTTTTAGACATTCTAAGACTAAGACTAGAAAACATCAACGATCGGGCAACGTTGATCGAACTAAATCAATCGTTGATTTTACAGTCCAAGACGAACGCTCTGTGCCACTGAAGGTACGCCATTACTATCGAGGACGAATAACCAATAGAAGCCTGGTGGCGCGATATTGGCGTTTGCTGGCATATTCACAGAGAGCGAGCCATTCTTGTTACTGAACGTCAATTCAACAAACCGTTGATCGACATTCCATGAGTGCGTGCTGGCACTGTTACGAACCAGAGTTACGCGTTGAATCGGTTGCGCCGATGTCGTGGATACATTAAATGTACTACCCCACGCAACGGCATTTTTGACCGCTTGTAACGAAATAACCGGACGAGTTGCCAAGCTTCCATTGCCATTTTTTTGGAACAAATAGTAAGGTGAATAGGCTTGCGCATTCGTATTCACCATCGGCCCGGGCGCGCCGCCTCCCGCTGATATAACACGTCCATCTTGCAACAAAATGGCGTTATTGTGATACAAGCGCGGCATATCTTCTTTCGCTGCCAAACGCCATTTCCCGGTCTGCGGATTCCAGATTTCTGCGCTATATGCCACACCAGTCAAAGTATTCGACACTGCGCTACCGCCCGTCGCCAATACTTCACCGGTTGGTAATAACGTGAAATTACCCCAAGAACGAACTTGGCTTAGCGGTGAGGTCAACGATACTTTTATAGGTTTGGACGTAGCATCAATCAAGGCAACCGAACCGTCGTACATCGCTACTATAATTTTTCCTGGCTGGTACATTGCAGCTGGAAACGTCCAATTTGAAGCAACAGGTAAGCGCGCACCGGTATCAATGTACGCTCCGTTACCACCGTTGCCGCTAACTTGAACCTGATAAATTGCGTTCGTTCCTGATGTAGAAAAAGTTAAAAGTGAGCCATCTGGCAGTACAAACATTCTTGGATAATAACGACCGATTAAATTATCGCCGTTGATGCCGGTTAATGTTTTCCATTGACCAGTTGCAGGGGCAAATACCTCTGTGGTATTTACCGCATTTTTATTCTGATCTTCGCCAGCAGAACTTAGAACTCTGCCATCAGGCAATGTCACCTGAGTGTTATACCAACGTGCCGATGCCATTGCGGTTTGCTTTGTCAATTGATTGCTCAGCGGATCAAAAATATTCACATCCCTGACGCCGCTATTAACCACACCCGCATAGCGATTATCACCTCCAGAGAGTAATACTTTGCCACTGCCAGGCAATAGTGATTGCGCACCACAAAACAGATCTGTCGTTGTCGTATTAGGTAAAAACTGATGGCTAGAAACTAAGGAGTTACCATTGACTGGATTCCAAATGTCATAGTTCCAGCGGCCGCTTTGAGTTCCTGAACCATCTGTCCCATAGCTGAGTACGCGTCCATCGCTCAGGACAATGGTGTGCACAGGGATGATGTACCAATCTTGCAGGCTATCCCACCATCCATCTGTTGTGGCTGTGCTCGTCGGCGCGGGGCGAACAATTGGTGTTACTAGCGCATTATTCGTCGAAAAATCGATCTGATTAATAACAGTAGAACTTTGCAAGCCTGAGAAACCATAAAACGCATTGATATTGGGGTTATCAATGACAAAATTTGGTGATGCGGCTGTGTTCCCCCATGGCCCTAATTGGCGCCCGGTATTGGTAATGAATCCTAATTGATCCATTGCCCAATATGCCGTGCCAAAAATACGCGTAACGTATTCACCAGGATTAAGCGCAGAATATGTGCAGGTGCCCTGACCGCTTCCGTGCATAGGAATTGAATCCAGACTTGTAATAGTTCTCACACCAGTTACAAGAGTGATGCCACCCCAAAAACTTAAATTATCAGATGCAACAGAGCCAGTACAAACTTGGAATCCCAGCACTGTCGCACCACTAACCGCCTGGTCATTGAACGTCGCCGTATTTTGAGTTCCACCCTCGCCTCCGGCCATCGTATCGACTAAGTGAATGTTATCCAGATACCAACCTGATCCCCCAAACAAACCTCTGAAGGTATTTCCACGTCGCAGTGTTTCTTCAAATCCAGTACAGACGGAATTCTGTTGGTTGCAAGTGCTTGTGTTGAAGTTGGCCGTATTACCATAGGGTCCATAGGTATTTCCGTGGTCAGTAATAAAACCTATCGTCTTAACATAATGACCGGGTTGGTTTGCGACACCTACGGTACCAAACATGCGCACAATTTGTTCGCCATTGACCAAATTAAATGACTTCAAAGTCGTGCAACCATTTGCACCGCCACGCTGCGTGAATGTGCGTGAGTTGGATACCATTTGTACCGACTCTACAAAACTGGTATTTACACAGATATTGACTTGAGAAACGGTTTCACCGGGATTTAATTTATCCACAAATGTGCCACCTCCGCCGCCTTGATCCGCATTGATAATACCAATTACCCCTAGCAAAGGTGTCGCCACGAGGCTTGTATCTGTTACGGCACGTCCGTAGAACCCTTGCAATGCCTCGGTCGAGTTCACCTGAATTAAGTAAGGCGCGGAGCCTGGGCTAGGTACAGCCGTCGCTGAAAATTGCTTTCCGCCAAATGGACCATAACGATTACCATTAGTCGTAATAACACCTACGCTATCGACGATGCTACCGGCATTACCGAAAATTCCACTGATGTTGTCACCAGCCTGAATGGAAACGACGTGGCAGTTACCAGCCCCGGGGGCGCCATGAACAGGCAGCGTGCGTAAATTGGTCGCGAACTGCAAACTGTCCACGTACCAACCGGCGCAAATGGTCACACTACGAATCGTTTCTCCGGCTTTAAGTACGTCCGCGAAGGTATTGGTAGAAATAATTGATGAAACTGTTGCTCCTGAAACCGCCGCTTTTGCCGTTACTGTCGCTTTTTTTGCAGAAGCAACATTCGCAAGCGAAATGCTTTCAGGTGTCGTGGAGATTGTTGATTGGTCAACGGCAATCGGAGCAAGAACCGAGCTATTTTTATCTGATCCGCCGCACGCAGTTAAGAATAACAGACAGCAAATAGCAATAAAATGTGCTGCATGATTCTCAATGCCACCATACCGCGATTGATTTTTTCTCATCTTAATCAGCCTAAAAATGCGTCTGAAAAGTAGGCGCAGTAGGTGCGCTGTATTTTCTGACAGCAAATGAATATAAATTTTCAGGTCGGATTCTACATGTCAATGGTTAAAAATTAAGCACCTGACACAAGCTTTAACATTTCATAGCATGCATTCTGGCGAATGTAGCAGCTTAATTACAAACGAATTATTCATGCTTGAATGGCTATTTCTTTGTCGTCATTGAAGCGAATTTACTTCAATTTTGTTTATCGAATAGTTGTCGATATGTGTTGATCAGACGAAAAAAACGAGACCACTTCCAAAGCAGTCTCGTTTTTCAAACCGGTTGTCATTCTCTACTAAGTTGAAATGACATCTAGGGCATTATCAAATAATTATTTACCAACAGCAGCCAATTTTTGCCAGGTATCAACCACTGAATCTGGATTCAATGAGATTGACTCGATGCCCTCCTTCATTAGCCATTCGGCAAAATCTGGATGATCTGAAGGACCTTGGCCGCAAATACCTACATATTTGTCCAACTTGATACAAGCTGCAATGACCTTTGACAACAACGCACGTACAGCAGGATCACGTTCATCGAAATCAGCTGCGAGTAACTCCATGCCGGAATCACGATCCAAGCCGAGCGTCAATTGTGTTAAGTCGTTTGAACCAATAGAGAAGCCATCAAAGAATTGTAAGAAGTCTTCAGCCAAAATGGCATTAGAAGGCACTTCACACATCATAATCAGGCGTAAGCCGTTTTCACCACGCTTCAAACCATTTTTAGCGAGTAGATTGACAACTTTTTCAGCTTGACCGAGTGTGCGAACGAAAGGCACCATAATTTCTACGTTGGTCAAACCCATATCGTTACGAACACGTTTCATTGCCTGGCATTCCATTTCGAATGATTCAGCAAAGTCCGCTGCAAGGTAACGAGCAGCGCCACGGAAGCCCAGCATTGGGTTTTCTTCATCCGGCTCGTAACGCGAACCACCGATGAGTTTTTTGTATTCATTCGATTTAAAGTCCGACAAACGAACAATCACTTTTTTCGGCCAGAATGCTGCTGCAATCGTGGCGATGCCTTCTGCTAATTTATCCACATAGAAAGCGCGTGGCGAAGCATGTCCGCGAGCAACGGATTCAACCGCTTTCTTCAGATCCGGATCAATATTTGGGTATTCCAAAATCGCTTTTGGATGAACGCCAATATTGTTGTTGATAATAAATTCCAGACGCGCTAAGCCTACACCTTGATTCGGAACTGATTGGAAATCAAACGCTAATTGTGGGTTACCAACATTCAGCATGATTTTTAATGGCAATTTAGGCAATTCACCGCGCAACTCTTCAGTGACTTCGGTTTCTAACAAGCCGTCGTAAATCTTACCTTCGTCACCTTCCGCACAAGACACCGTCACCAATGTGCCGTCTTTCAGTACGTCAGTTGCGTCGCCGCAGCCCACAACGGCTGGCACGCCCAATTCACGTGCAATGATCGCTGCATGGCATGTACGACCGCCGCGGTTAGTAACGATCGCTGCGGCGCGTTTCATGACGGGTTCCCAATTAGGATCAGTCATATCCGCAACTAACACATCACCAGGTTGCACACGCTCCATTTCTGAAGGATCGTGAATTACGCGCACACGCCCCGCACCGATTTTTTGACCAATAGCGCGGCCAGACGCTAACACCGTGCCGCTACCTTTGAGTTTGAAACGTTGCTGCGCATCAGTAGATTTTTGCTGTGATTTAACTGTCTCAGGACGCGCTTGTAGGATGTAAAGCTTGCCGTCACGGCCATCTTTGCCCCACTCGATATCCATTGGACGGCCATAATGTTTTTCAATAATGACCGCATATTTGGCTAATTCGACAACTTCGGTATCGGTTAAAGAATAGCGATTACGTAGTTCAACTGGAACATCCACCGTCTTCACCGAGCGGCCTGCCTTGGCTTCGCCCGTAAATTCCATTTTGATCAGCTTAGAGCCAATATTGCGACGAATCACCGGTAATTTGCCGAGTTCCAACATTGGTTTGTGAACATAAAATTCGTCAGGATTAACAGCGCCCTGCACCACTGTCTCGCCCAGACCATAGCTTGAAGTGATAAACACTACATCTTTAAAGCCTGATTCTGTGTCAATGGTGAACATTACACCAGCAGCACCCAAGTCAGAACGAACCATACGTTGGACACCTGCGGACAAAGCAACTTCAGCGTGTGTAAAGCCCTTGTGCACGCGATAGGAAATAGCGCGGTCGTTGTACAAGGAAGCAAACACGTGCTTCATTGCCTCTAAGACATTGTCAATGCCGACGACATTTAAGAAAGTTTCTTGCTGTCCAGCAAATGAAGCATCCGGCAAATCTTCTGCTGTTGCTGAGGAGCGCACCGCAAACGACATTTCTGCCGTCGAATCAGCCACCAGCTTGTTGTAGAATTCTTCGATTTCCTTCTGCAAACGTGGCTGGAAAGGTGTGTCGATAATCCATTGACGGATTTCAGCACCCGCTTTCGCCAATTCTTTGACATCGTCAATATTCAAATTTGCCAGACGATCGGCAATGCGTTGCGCTAACGGCAGACCGCCATTTTCGCTATACGATAAAAAATCACGAAATGCTTGCGCAGTGGTGGCAAAACCACCCGGTACACGAACTCCCGCTGTGGCGAGCTGACTGATCATTTCGCCTAATGATGCATTTTTCCCGCCGACGGATTCAACATCCGTCATTCGTAGATGCTCAAATGAAGCAACGTAAGTTGCGTCAATATTTGCTGCGTTGGACATAACAACCTCTTTTTGATGGTAAGAAATCTGTACAAGTCACTGCTAACTGCTTCGTCAAACGCTATTTTTTTGTTATTCTTGAGGTGGATGACGTGTAATACGCTATTGCAGCATTTTACATTGTGTCATGCAAAATTTATCTATGCGTGAAAAGAATTTCACTTCTTTTTTATTTGATCGATATACGAAAATTTTTCAACTGAACGGCTCTCACCTATTAACAATTAATTACTTCTATGAGCGATAGGCCATTTTTATGAAATTCGTTACTAATTCGTATATTGCTCAATGATTTGCACCCCTATTTCTTCTCAATAAACAAATAAAACACTATGCCAGACTCACTTTCATCAGCGCTACCCAAAGCCAATCGCACTGTTTTTTTTGTTTCAGACGGGACCGGAATTACAGCCGAAACTTTCGGACACTCAGTTTTAACGCAATTTGATTTAAAGTTTAGGCAAATTCGCCTGCCTTTCATTGACAATTTAGACAAAGCGCATGACGCCGTTCGTCGCATTAATGATGCTTTTACGCAAGACGGCGCCCGCCCTATTGTGTTTTCGACGCTCGTAAAAACAGATCTCGCCACCGTTGTATTCAAATCCAAAGGATTGCATATGGATTTGATTCAAACTTTTGTTTCTCCACTGGAACAAGAATTGGGTGTCAAATCAACGCATACGATAGGTCGTAGCCATAATATTGCCGACTCTGAAGAATATAAAAATAGGATTGAAGCGATCAATTTCTCTCTGGCACATGATGATGGCCAATCGAATAAAAATCTATCAACGGCAGATGTCATCTTGGTCGGCGTGTCTCGTTCGGGGAAAACGCCGACTAGCCTCTATCTTGCGATGCAATATGGAATCAAAGCGGCGAATTATCCGTTGATTCCGGACGATTTTGAGCGTGGCAAGTTACCTTCTGTGTTACCCGAGTTTAAAAACAAGATGTTTGGACTGAGCATAGCACCTGAACGGCTTTCTGAAATCCGCAATGAACGCCGCCCGGGAAGTAAATATGCATCAATTGAAAATTGCCGTTATGAAGTAAATGAAGCCGAGGCAATGATGAAGCGCGAGGGAATACGTTGGTTATCGTCAACAGCCAAGTCGATCGAAGAAATTTCGACGACAATTTTGCAAGAAATAAAGGCAGATATTAAGGTTTATTGATATTTATTTAGAATTTTTTGAGGTAGCTTCATATCTACGAAATATCTTAATTTATTTCTTTACAAGACCAATAAAAAATAGAGCAACGGGCTAACTGTTGCTCTATTTTTTTGTGAGAAATTAAATTATTGTATTTTTTACTTTAACTGTTGCCGCACCTGCTCAAAAAAACAAATGGCCGCACTTGCAGCGACGTTTAAAGACTCAATAGATGCTTGCTGAGGAATGGTTAACGTATGGGTGGCCATTGCCATTAAATCTTTAGAAACACCCTGCCCTTCGTGGCCGAACAACCATATAACGGCACGATTCAGATCTGCTTGATATATCGTTTTGCTCGTGTGCGAACTCGTTGCAAGAACCGGTATTTTGGCGGCCTGAAGCAAAGGAGCAAGTTCCACGTTTTCATAAATATTGAGTAAAAAATGCGCCCCCATCCCAGCACGCATAACCTTGGGTGACCACGCAAGTACCGTTCCCGGGCTGCAAAAAACATTTTTTACTCCTGCTGCAGCGGCACTTCGCAAAATTGAACCAAGATTTCCAGGATCTTGCAGATTATCTAAGACAACCGATGTCGCATCGATATCCTGAGAGAATTCGAGTGTCGGCGTAGAAATCAAAAACATAATGCCGACGCCATTTTCAACCTGACGAATACCTTTATACAGAGGCTCAGGCAAGCAGATACAACGGACACCTTGCTTTTCGCATTGCACTAGTAAGGCTTGAACCTCATGATCATCAGCAGCAAATTCTGAAACGATACAAAGTTCTGGCGCCCCTCTATGTTGAAAATAGGCTTCACATAAATGCACGCCATCCAGCAAAGTTTGACCTGCTTTACGGCGGGCTTGTGAATTAGTCGCGATTAACTTAAGTTCTTTGTATTGGGAATTATCGCGTGAAGTAATTGATTTCATTTCAACAAGGCCTTTACAGGCGCGTATGACTTACGATGAAACGGTGCGATACCATGTTCACGTAGTCGTTCGAGATGCAGCGCGGTTGGATAACCTTTATGTTGATCCAGTGCGTATTGTGGGTATTGTTCATGCAATTCATATAAGACTTTATCACGCGCCGTTTTCGCCAAAATTGAGGCGGCTGAAATAGCAGCGACCTTATCATCACCTTTGACAATGGCTTCCGAGCGTATTGCCATAACTGGACATCGGTTTCCATCAATCAGCGCCAAAGTTGGTGTCACAGTAAGTGCTTCAACAGCACGTCGCATTGCCAGCATCGTCGCTTGTAAAATATTCAAATCGTCAATTTCTTGCTCAGAACACTCTGCAACAGCCCATGCCAACGCGTATTGCTTGATTTCAATTGCCAGCGCGTCGCGCTTAGCCTCAGTTAATTTTTTCGAATCGCGTAAACCAGGGATTGGACGTTGTGGATCAAGAATCACTGCGGCAGCCATGACTGGCCCCGCTAATGGCCCGCGTCCTGCTTCATCGACGCCACAAATAATTTCGCCTTCATAATCAAACAAATTCAAACTCTCTTGCATATCAGCTTTGAAAAAATGCCTTCAAGGCATTTGTATCTAAAAAATAATGACAAATTCGCTGCTCCTGGCGATCGGGCTTTTTGCCAACGAGAACTGGCACTAATTCATCATATAGATTCAGTAATTCGGCGTCCGCATCAACATCGACAACCTTCACAGTAAATTGAAAGTCCGGGGTAAACGATTGCAATTGTTCCAGCATGTCGTCACAAAGGTGGCAGTAACTTCTGGAATAGAGGGTAAGAACAATCATAAGCACCGCCGCAAACGTAAAGGACTTCATTATAAGTCCTGGAAGAGCGTCGGACAAAATCAAAAGTACAATAAAAAACTGCGCCACGCGAACTAACTCGGTGGCGCAACTTCCTGAAGCTACATTCCTATTTGGTGCTGTGCAGGCTATTGTGGCTGCGGTTTCACCAAAATAAACTGCGAAAGCTGACCACGCCTGACCAGTAATGCAACCGCCTTTTTTCCATCTAGTTTTGCCACCATAGCGTTAAATTGCTTCACATCTTTAACATCAACGTTATTGAGGGTAAGAATTACGTCGCCTGGAATTAAGCCGACAGCAGCGGCTGAGCCCTCAACGGACTCAATAACCACACCCCCGGCAGGCAAGTCTTTTTTCTGTGCATCTGTCAGATCAGTAGCAAAAATCCCCAACACATTAGCCTGCTCT
Source organism: Undibacterium sp. SXout20W (assembly GCF_049340285.1). Taxonomy (NCBI): domain Bacteria; kingdom Pseudomonadati; phylum Pseudomonadota; class Betaproteobacteria; order Burkholderiales; family Oxalobacteraceae; genus Undibacterium; species Undibacterium sp. SXout20W. The sequence continues at coordinate 28,331 of NZ_JBMPPH010000003.1, forward strand.
TTTTTGCTTTTCTTGTCAGCCTTTTGAGTGGTTTTATCTGCTTCCATTTCGGCGACCGTAATTGGCAACTCACGCAGAGCACCTTTACGCCAGATTGTCACTACGGCTTTCGATCCAGGTTTAAATGATCCGACGATGCGAGGCAGATCACTAGACTTGCTTACGCTCTGACCATTAAATTTCAAAATGACGTCGCCATCAAGGATTCCGGCTTTTTCTGCAGGAGAGCCTGGTTCAATGCGCACGACTGCGGCACCTTCTGCTTTGGATAACCCAATAGACTCTGCAACTTCTTTTGAGACTTCACCAATTTGCACACCTATGCGGCCACGTGTAACCTTGCCGGCCGATTTCAATTGATCTGCAACTCGCATTGCCTCATCGATAGGTACGGCAAACGAGATGCCCATATATCCACCAGAACGGCTATAGATTTGTGAATTTATACCGATCACTTCACCACGCATATTTATCAGCGGCCCACCAGAATTACCCGGATTAACAGCAACGTCAGTCTGAATTAGTGGTAAATAATCCCCGGTATCACGGGCTTTGGCAGAAATAATCCCCGCCGTAACAGTATTTTCTAATTCAAATGGAGAACCAATGGCAATCACCCATTCACCTGCGCGGATTTTATCTGAATCGCCGATCGTTGCCTTTGGTAACTTGGCGCCTTCAATTTTAATTAATGCGACATCAGTACGCTTATCGATGCCGATCACCTTTGCCTTAAACTCACGCTTATCCGTCAATTTAACGTATATCTCCGTAGCACCATCCACTACGTGAGCGTTCGTTAATACGAAACCATCTTGGGAAATAATAAAACCCGATCCAACGCCGCGCGGAATCTCTTCTTCTTGCTGCTGCGGTGCTGATCTACGCCCCTTAGGCCCGGGAGCTTGTTTTGGCATCGGCATACCAAAAAATCGCTGGAAAAATTCCTGCATTTGTTGATCTTCAGCACTCATTTCACCTTGTGACTGCTGTAGCTTTTCTGTGGTACGGATATTTACGACGGCGGGCCCCACTTTTTCAACCAAATCAGTAAAATCGGGCAAACCTGTCACAATCGGTGCAGCCTGCGGAACCGGCGTCGCACTGACCGCACTTGAAGTAGTAATGGCGACAAAAACGCCAACAATCAAACTGCTTAATATTTTTTTACTTGGAAAATATTCTATTGTTTTCATGGTCTTACTCACTTTTATTACCTGAATATAATTACTTGGATTTAAACTCAATTGAGTTCATAACTTGTCGAATCGCATTTACCGGCACCTCACCAACGACCGTCAACCAATATTCCCCTTGGCGTTTTGTCATGATGGTCATAGCACCTTGCTGCAAACTTCCTTCTGTCCGATGTTCCATATCTGGTTCAATGAACACAGAAATAGCTGCCATCCCATCAGAGAATATCATCTGAGTTACCTGATGCGAAGAAGCAGGTTTTTTATTGGGACTTGCAGATGGTGGCGCTGCAATAACGCGTTTCATCTCCTTAGTCTTCATAAATCCTGCAGGCAGCGATTTCACAATCCAACCTGAAACGATATTGGATTGAATCGTCTGATTTTCAACACGCCACTGCGATAAATTTTGAAAACTTGGTTTCAACTTACTTTTATCAACATCACCTAATTTAAGTTGAGTAAAAGCAATTTGCTCAATAACGTCATCGTGACTGTTAATAGTTTGTGCTCTCAGCAATAATCCTGATTGTTTTTCTGTACACAGACGATATCCGTATCTGCTCCCATCTTTTGGGGCCAATATGTAAGTTTGACATTCAAGCCCTGCTACCCGACTCAACTCACCCTTTTTAAAAGTGTAAAACTCAGGCAGTTGCGGTGCGTTTTGCGCGAGCAAAGCCGGAAAAACTTCTTGCGTAACATTCTTCTCTACCTGAATTGTTTTACTATCAGGTAGATAGCAAGAAACCTCATCATTTCTTCGAATGTATTCACGCGAATTTCCGTCTAAAATTTCTAGCTTTTCCAACTCACCGCTGCTATCAACATGGTGCGTGATCTTAGAGGTTCTAATCTGATTCGCTTGTTGGTACACGAAAATACCGGAGTAATTTAACTTTTGTGGCGATGACTGAATCATGCGAATCAGGCCTTGTACTTCCAACTTCTCATCCACATTATTGGGCGTAGCTGCCGACGTAGCATTGGCTAAAAAACCAAGGCCGATGAACAGCATTGAGAATTGAAAACGATTACGCCGCATAATTTCTATTTCTCCGAAGCGGTCGAACCAGAGTTTGCCGGAGTTACATACTGAGCTGCATTGCTGATCGCAGGCGAGAATCGTTGATGTGCGATTAAATAGCTATCAATTCGAGGATCACGCACCATATCAACAGAAGCATCGTCATCGGCTGTTCGAGAAGCGACATTAGCGTTTGACATGGACTTATCATCTGCAACCGCGACCATGCTAGACTCTGAACTTGATGAAGCGGAAACCAATTGCACTTTCGAATTTGAACTCGCACCTTGGCTTATTTGTGTCGAAAAATTATTTTGTCCAAAATGAGAAAGCTGTGGTGCAAAAACAAAGGCAAAAACTGCAGCCGCAGTAGCACTTGCAACCGCTAAATAGGAGCGTAAATATTGGCGAGCACCACGTGACATAGAAGGTTCAGACGTAGACTTAATATGGGCTGAAGGCATTAAAATAACGGGCTCAGCATCAAATTCTTTCGCAAATCGCTGTAAAAAATCAGGACTCATTGGCGTTGCCAGGTCATCGGAACGCAATACATCTCCGATCAAATGATACGTGTCCCACGCATCGGCATCCTGATCGGATCGAAGTTGTTTGAATACCAAATTCAGTTCGGCATCACTCATTTCGCCGTCTAGCATTGCTGATATGTTTTCGTTTTTTGACATGTCGCTCATCATTTTATTTGCCATTTGCACTGCAATTTCTGTTCAATATTCTTTGAGTTAATAATTTAATAGTTTAATAGTTTAATAGTTGTTACCAGCGATGGTCTGCGGAAGTCCCTAAAATCGGCCTTAACCGTTCAGCGATGGCTTCCCTCGCCCTAAAAATTCTACTGCGAACAGTTCCAATCGGACACAGCATAACTTCAGCAATCTCGTCATAGCTCAAGCCTTCAATCTCTCGTAGCGTAATAGCGTTGCGCAGCTCTTCCGGCAGGGAAGACACAGCCGCGTTGACAGTTGCCGCAATTTGTTTGCTAGCCAATAGGGATTCGGGGGTATTTATATCCCTGAGGCCATCAGCATCAGAAAATCCCTCAGCTTCTTCAACGTCGTTATCCGTCGATGTTGGCGCTCTACGACCTTGCGTCACGAGATAATTTTTTGCCGTATTAATACCGATTCGATAAAGCCACGTATAAAAAGCAGCCTCACCACGAAAATTGGGTAATGCACGATACGCTTTGATGAATGCTTCCTGAACGACGTCTTCAGCTTCAGCATGATCATAGACGAGCCTCGACACGAGCCTCATTAGCTTCCTTTGATATTTGGAAACCAAGAGCTCGAATGCCTTTTTATCACCACGCTGCACGCGTTCGACCAAAATTTGATCTATCTCGCGCTCTGTCGTCACTCAATCATCCTGTTTTTTGACAAAAAACTATTGTATAAAAATTTATGCCGCATTCAAAGTACCCATCAATATCAATATAGAGTTGGGAATTTAATTTAAGTTCCTGCTTTGAGGAATTTTATTATCAGCTTCACTTTGTCGATGCTGTCGTAGCCATATCGCCGCGACCCGCAATCGTTGAAAACTGATTCGATCAGTACTATCACCCATTAGCACCATCGCAAAAGAGGTTTGATCATCGCGAATAAAATGTAACACCATAAGACCCGGCCAAACGATTGATCGGTGATCAAGCGCCAATATTTCACTATATACCTTATCGACTTGTGGGCAAACCTGGCGTAACACAATGTCACCGTTGACGGTAATTTCTAAAGACTTAGGTAAAAAATCTCGCCACTGCATTATTGAGTAAGATAGCGTGCTAATAAGAAAAGTCAGGCAAAGACCCCAAGTGAGCCATCTACTAAGCGAATTAACACTCACTGTACTCAGGAAAAGTCCCACCGAATACGATGCCATGATGGCCATGAGACAAGTGGCGACGAAGAGAACGTGTGAGCGTTTTAATGCAACAGAAAATGCGATCATCAAAGAATTAAAAAAAAGGCACTTCGATTCTAAAGAAACGAAGTGCCTTTTTTTGCCTAAAGTATTCTGAACTACTTATACCTTAGCAAAAATGAGCGTGCCATTCGTTCCGCCGAAACCAAACGAATTCTTCATTGCAAAATCAATCTTCATATCCCGCGCTGTGTTTGCACAATAGTCCAAATCACATTCTGGATCTTGATTGAAAATGTTGATTGTTGGTGGTGAAACTTGATTATACACAGCCAAGACTGTAAACAGTGATTCCAAACCACCTGCACCACCGAGCAAATGCCCAGTCATAGATTTAGTGGAATTCACAGTCAACTTGTATGCGTAATCACCAAAAGCAGCTTTGATGGCATCAGTTTCATTTTTATCCCCAAGTGGCGTCGAGGTACCGTGCGCATTCAGATAATTAATCTGATCCGCATTAATACCGGCATTTTTCAACGCATTCACCATGGAACGACGTGGCCCATCCATGCTTGGCGATGTAATATGATAGGCATCACCACTCATACCAAAACCAATCACTTCAGCGTAAATTTTTGCGCCACGTGCTTTAGCATGTTCATATTCTTCAAGAACCATAACACCAGCGCCTTCGCCCAAGACAAAACCATCGCGATCTTTGTCCCATGGTCGAGAAGCAGTCGCAGGATCGTCGTTGCGTGAAGATAAAGCGCGCGCAGAAGCAAAACCACCTAAACCCAACGGAGAAATTGTCGATTCCGCTCCGCCAGCAATCATCACATCAGCGTCACCATACTCAATCATCCGAGCAGCTGAACCAAGGCAATGAAGCCCGGTCGTACAAGCCGTTACGATGGCCAAATTTGGACCTTTCAGTCCAAATTTAATCGACAAATGACCAGAAATCATATTGATGATCGAGGCTGGCACAAAGAAAGGACTAATCCGGCGCGGACCACGCTCGATCAGTGTTTCTTTCGTCGCCTCAATCAGCGGCAACCCACCAATTCCAGAACCCACGATGACGCCGATGCGTTCGGAATTTTCTTCGGTAACGGTTAAACCGCTATCCTGAAACGCCTGCACCCCGGCAGCGATACCGTAGTGGATGAAGGTATCCATGTTACGTGCTTCTTTTGCCGGGATATATTCCTCGACATTAAAGCCCTTCACTTCTCCAGCAAAATGCGTGGAAAAAGGAGTTGCATCAAATTTGGTGATCGTAGCAATACCAGATTGCCCGGTCTTAATTGCTTCCCATGCAGTGGCAACTGTGTTGCCAACTGGCGAAACGCAACCCAATCCGGTTACGACAACACGACGTTTAAGCGAACTACTCAAGCGTTTCTCCTGGATTTGAAAACGAGGTAACTGAATTATGCCTTAACGTGTGCAGTAGCGTAGTCGATCGCTTGTTGCACAGTTGTAATTTTTTCAGCTTGATCATCAGGGATTTCCATTTCGAATTCGTCTTCGAGAGCCATGACCAATTCAACTGTATCTAAAGAATCTGCACCTAAGTCATCAACGAAAGAGGATTCAATTTTGATGTCTGCTTCAGCAACACCCAGTTGTTCAGCAACAATTTTCTTAACGCGTTGTTCGATATCGGACATTTGTATCTCCAGTGAAAAATCAAAAAATAAGGGCCTACAGAAAGTGCGCGCATTTTAGCAGGTTTGTGGCTAAAAATAGCAAGCACTAAATTTTCAGCAATAACTCCGGCTAATTTCGGTGAAATTGCAGTTAATTAACAACAAAAAAATTAAGCTAAATACATCCCGCCATTTACATGGAGGGTTGTACCCGTAATATATCCAGCATCAGGTGAGGCTAAAAATACCGTCGCAGCAGCAATATCTTCGGGGCGTCCCAGCTTAGCCATTGGAATTTGCCCCAAAATAGCAGCCTTTTGCTCATCGGTTAATGCTTTGGTCATATCGGTATCTATAAAGCCTGGAGCAATACAGTTGACCGTAATATTACGGCTACCAATCTCACGCGCCAAGGCACGACTCATCCCTGCCACACCAGCCTTTGCAGCAGCGTAGTTCATTTGCCCTGGATTACCTGAGGATCCTACAACTGACGTAATATTAATGATACGCCCGTTCTTTGCTTTCATCATTCCCCGCAGCACCGCGCGGGATAAGCGAGCAACCGAATTCAAATTGGTCGAAATAACATTATCCCAGTCATCTTCCTTCATTCGCATCGCCAACTGATCCTGGGTAATCCCAGCATTATTGACAAGAATGGACAAAGAGCCAAATTCTTTTTGAATCTCATCCACCAAGCTGCTGCAACGCTCAACGTCGTTAACATTAAAGGCGACACCTTTACCGGCATCCGCCCCCAATTCCGCAAGGTAGGCGGAGATAGCTTCAGCACCGGATTCCGTCGTTGCTGTTCCGATAACTTTAGCACCGGCGTTTGCCAAAGCCACTGCAATGGCCTTACCGATCCCGCGCGACGCACCCGTGACAAGGGCAACTTGATTTGCTAATGGTTTTGTCATTTTAAAATTTCCAGTACTTTTTCTAAACTCGCTGCATCAAAAACAGCATCCCCAATCAAATCGCCATGAATTCGTTTGGTTAGGCCTGTTAATACTTTGCCTGGCCCACACTCAATGACGTGAGTAATGCCAGTAGCTTGCATTTCGCGAATGGTTTCAACCCAGCGCACAGGGCTCGCTGCTTGCCTGACTAACGCATCTTTAATGGAGGCAGGATCCAAGGCGATCGTCACGTCTACGTTATTAATCAACGGAATTGCCGGAGCGGAAAACGCGACACCAGCCAAATATTCACGTAATTTATCTGAAGCTGGCTTAAGAAGGGATGAGTGGAATGGCGCTGACACGGGCAATACTAAAGCGCGTTTTGCACCCTTCGCTTTCGCCAACTCACAAGCACGCTCTACAGCCGCCTTGGTACCCGCAATGACAACCTGTGCCGGTGCATTGAAATTCACCGCCTCAACCACACCAACACTGCCAGCCTCTTGACAAATCGTAGCGACGTCTTCATCCGACAAACCAAGAATGGCAGCCATACCGCCCTGCCCGACTGGCACTGCTTCCTGCATAGCTTGCGCACGAAAACGAACAAGTGGAACGGCATCTTTAAAGGCAATAACTCCAGCAGCAACTAAAGCGGAGTATTCTCCAAGACTATGACCGGCAACAACCTTAGGGGTAGATCCACCAGCCGCAATCCAGGCACGATACGTTGCAACTGCAGCGGTCAGCATGACTGGTTGGGTATTCGTAGTTAAGTCGAGGTCTTCCTTTGGCCCCTCGGAAATTAATTTGCCAAGATCGAATTGCAGCGCATCGGAAGCTTCGGCGACAGTTTGCTGCACAACAGGGTTATCAGCAAAACCATTAAGCATCCCGATCGCTTGCGAGCCTTGACCGGGGAAAACAAATGCAAATTGGGTCATGTTTTTATGTCTCTTTTGGGTTATTTTGATTACTACATTTGAACAATGGCGGCACCCCAGGTAAATCCGCCACCAACACCTTCTAACAAAATTTTATGTCCAGCTTGCACACGACCATCACGAACCGCCTGATCCAAAGCTAGTGGGATCGACGCCGCCGATGTATTACCCTGCTGATCAACCGTGACGACAAGCTTCTCCATCGGCAGGCGCATTTTTTTTGCCGTGCTTTGCATAATGCGAATATTGGCTTGATGTGGAATCAGCCAATCGATGTCTTCTGCTTGTAAACCAGCGATTTCCAGCGCTTCATTGGCCACTTTTTCAAGCACTGTCACTGCCAATTTAAAGACTGCCTGACCGTCCATGTGCAAATAGCCACTTCCTGTAATGGCATTATTTTGAACCTGCCCGGGGACGCATAAAATATCTGCATAGCTGCCATCTGCGTGTAACTTAGTGGCCAGCACGCCTGGCGTCTCTGAGCGAGACATAACAACTGCACCGGCACCATCGCCAAACAGAACGCAAGTTGTGCGATCTTCGAAGTTCAGAATACGCGAAAAAACTTCCGCCCCGATAACCAATACATTTTTGTGCGCACCTGACTTAATCATGCTGTCAGCAATCGACATTGCATACATGAACCCGCTGCAAACTGCCTGCACATCCATGGCAGCAGCGCCATTTTTCATCAAGAGCTTATTCTGAACAATACAGGCTGTACTTGGGAAGCCACCGATAAAGTCTGGTGTAGAGGTGGCCAATATGATCATATCGATATCATTGGCCTGCAAATTTGCTGCATCTAATGCATTCTTTGCGGCAGCGACCGCCAAATCACTGGAATTAACACCGTCGTCTGCATAATGGCGAAACGAAATTCCGCTACGAGAAACAATCCACTCGTCTGAGGTTTCAATGCCTTTTGCTGCCAGTTGATCGGTGAGGTCTTGGTTACTTACTTTGTTGGGGGGCAAATAGCTGCCTGTGCCGATAATTTTGCTAAAAAAAGTCATGCGATTTTCTGTGCTGTTTGTTCGTTATTATTTGGCGCAACCGCCTCTGCCACCGGCATTAAGATCGCCATCGATGTTGAAATGCGCTTTAAGACGTCATTTTTTGCTGCATCAAATGCGCGTTGAATAGCCCATTCATAGCTATATTTATCCGCGCCACCATGACTCTTAAAAACAATGCCACGTAAACCCAATAAGCTACCGCCGTTATAGTTTGATGGGTTCATCGTACGAGAAATTGACTTCAATGCACCACGCGCAATAATGGCACCCAGCATATTGAACGGATTACTTTTAAATGCTTCAGTGAGCGTCGTTTTTACGAAACGCCCCATTCCCTCAGCAGCTTTCAAGGTCACATTACCGACAAAGCCATCGCAAACAACAATATCTGTTGTGCCTTTGAAAATATCATTTCCTTCGACATTGCCGTAAAAATTTAACAAGCCACGCTCATGGTCCGCACGCAATAATTGGGCTGTTTTTTTGACTACGTCATTGCCTTTTATGTCTTCTTCGCCAACATTCAATAAGCCGATACTTGGCTTCTCTCTGCCTTCCAGTGCAGAAACCAATACCGATCCCATAATCGCAAACTGATGCAAATGAACAGGTTCACAATCAACATTCGCACCTAGGTCGAGCATGTAGGTTGGCTTATTTTTTTGATTCGGCAGCATACCGAAAATAGCAGGACGATCTACGCCGTGCATCGTTTTCAATACGTAGCGAGAAACTGCCATTAGGGCACCGGTATTACCAGCTGAAACACAAGCCTGTGCATGACCATCTTTTACCTGCGTCACTGCAACACGCATCGAAGAATCCTTCTTGCGGCGCAAAGCAACCTCAATCGGATCATCCATTTCGACGACTTCAGAAGCATGAATTACTTTAATTCGCGGGTGTTGGCTAGCATGGTTTTTTTTGAGCTCAGCCTGAATATTACTTTCAAGCCCGACCAATAGAAATTCGACATCTGGCTCACGATTCGCGAAGGCAACCGCCGCCGCCACGGTAACTGCAGGTCCGTGGTCGCCGCCCATGCAGTCTATGGAAATTTTTATTGTCATGTGGTGTTACGAGACTTCTATACGAAACAGCTAGTGTACCAAATTAGAGGAGTATTTCAGTTATTTTCATTGCCAATAAGTAATGAAACAAGAAAAAAACTAGGTTTTGGCATGATAAACACGCAAAAATTACTGCGAAGACCTACCATCAAACCGAATAAACACTCTTCTAAGCGAAATTACGGACGTAAAAAAAGCGGCGCCAAGTCTATGACTCGCAGCGCCGCTTTTTTACTAAATAACGAATTACTCGTCGTTTTTAGTTTTCAATACTTTACGACCACGGTAAAAGCCGTTAGGGCTGATGTGGTGACGCAGATGTGTTTCACCCGTTGTTGGTTCGATACCTAACTGTGGTGCTGTCAGGAAATCGTGGGAACGGTGCATGCCACGCTTGGATGGGGATTTTTTATTTTGCTGAACTGCCATGATAACTCCTAATACTTCAAAAAATGTTTCTAAAAATTTACACACCTGGCTGAAGAGTGCGAACATCACCAACCAAGAATCCCTAACAATACTTCGACCTGAGTGTTTTTTCAGAATAATGCCACTAGGTACGCCCACTTATCTTCTTCAGCACAGCGAAAGGAGATACTTTTCCACTGCCTTCTGCGTCAACCCGTGCAGTAGAATCTGCTGAAGCCAATGTTACATCTGGGCATACTGCATGTTTGGGCGATTGGGGTATTGCGAGTAGCGCTTCATCCTCTATCAAAGCTAAGACATCGAATGTTTTGCTACCTACTACAACATCGACCTCGTCATCTTCAAGTAATGCGTCTATTTCATCGGCATTTTCTTCGTTTTTGGCGAGTATCAATACTGATTCTGAGTCAATTTCAAATGCAAAAGGCGTAAGGCAACGCTGACACATTAAATTCACACTACCAGCAACTGTTAAAGTCAGTTCTGCGTGACCTAATTTATCTTTGCCACCGGACAAAGTCCAATTCAACACACCTTCTGTGTTGGCGCTTTCCTCGGAAAGACGAGGAAAATCTGCAACCGGAATACTCCCGGAACGCTGCTCTTCAAGTCGACAAAACGTGAAGGCGTCAATCACAAAAGCTTGCATAGGATTATTTGAACCCAGAAAACCTGCGATAATAACAGCACTCGCCCTTGTTAGTCAAAGGCTTAGGCGCACTTTTTAGAGTAAAACAAGTCAAAAACACAATTTACTGCAAAATTAACACGATGATCAGGCAAGCAATGCACAAAAAGGACAATCCACAGCTGATTTTAGCATCCAGCTCAGCGTACCGAAGAGAACTACTAAGTCGATTACAGTTGCCGTTCATCACGCTGGTGCCAAACGTCGACGAAACGCCGCTAGCATCTGAAAAACCAACTGAAACAGCATTGCGGCTTGCGCGTTTGAAAGCGGAAGCTGTCGCCAGCCAGCTAGGCGATTCGTCCGAAGCCCTCATCATTGGCTCAGACCAAGTCGCCACCTTAGATAATTTACAAATAGGCAAACCAGGCAACCACGAAAACGCCTTAAAGCAATTACAACTAATGCGTGGTCGCGAAGTGATTTTCCATACAGCGTTATGTCTACTCGATACACGCAAATCAGCGCCAGATCCTTTGCAAGTGCAAGATATCAGCACCATTGTTCGCTTTCGCGAATTGAATGATGCTGAATTAGACGCTTACCTGAAAATTGAAAAACCGTATGATTGCGCGGGCAGTGCAAAGAATGAAGCTTTGGGTATTACTATTTTATCCTCAATTCAAAGTAATGACCCAACCGCACTGACTGGCTTACCTCTGATTGCGCTCACGAGTATGCTGCGCAATGCAGGCATCAATTTTTTCAGCTAATTTATAAAAACGAGGGAGTATGTGGATTTTCCAGTAAATTATCATGAGAAAATATAAGGTATAAAAATATACACCTCCCAGTATTAATTAAAAATCAAAAAAATATGAACACCGGCACGCTTTTCCTTATTCCCAATACCCTCGGCTATTCAGACGGGCAACAAGATGGTTTATTGGCAAAAATTATTCCTGATACCGTCCAATCGATGTCCGCGCAGCTCAGCTATTTTGTCGCGGAAAATGCGAAAACAACACGCGCATATTTAAAATTTTTGGGACAGCATCACCCTCTCAAACTCGCCATGCAAGAAATCCATATCAGCGAGTTAAATATCAATACGCCGAATCAGGCATTAGAAGGTTTGTTACAACCGCTATTGCAAGGACACGACGTCGGGTTAATTTCTGAAGCTGGGGTGCCCGCGGTAGCCGATCCGGGCGCAAACCTGGTACGTCTTGCGCATCAAAAGGGCGTCACAGTGCGCCCTCTTGTCGGCCCCTCCTCGTTATTATTGGGCTTAATGGGAAGCGGACTCAATGGTCAGAGTTTCGCATTTCATGGCTACCTTCCCACCGACAGTGCTTTGCGCGCCAAGCGGATCAAGGAACTTGAAGATCGCTCAAAAAAGGAAAAACAAACCCAATTGCTGATTGAAACACCCTATCGTAACGCTGCGATGCTTGAGGCACTTGCTCATCACCTGAATCCAAGTAGCCTGATTTGCGTTGCGACTGATTTAAGCCTGCCAAGCGAATCGATTCAGACCTTGACTGCAACCGAATGGAGAATGCGCGTCGGCAATGGCAAATCACCCGATTTTCATAAGAAACCCACCGTATTCTTATTTCTCGCAAATTAAGATCGAGATTTATAAAAGCACAAAATTTAGAACGAACGGTTTGTTTTTTGAATTTCAGCTACTATGTATTTTTTCGGAGGAAATACCTATGCTGAATTTTGATTTCTACAATCCCACTCACATTTTGTTTGGTAAAGGCCGCATTGCTGATTTGAATAAGGTTATTCCTGAAAACGCTAAAGTTTTATTGCTCTACGGCGGCGGCAGTATTAAGCAAAACGGCGTTTTTGATGAAGTGATTGCAGCATTGGGAAGCCGCAGCGTCACGGAATTTAATGGAATCGAACCAAACCCAAGTTACGAAACCTTAATGCAAGCCGTCGAAGTCATCAAGCAAGGTCAGATCGACTTTTTACTTGCTGTAGGTGGCGGTTCCGTCATTGATGGCACGAAATTCATCGCCGCCGCGGCTTTGTTTGAAGGTGACGATCCGTGGGCCATTCTCGAAAAACGCGGCACCAATATTAAAAAAGCACTGCCTTTCGGTAGCGTTCTTACTTTACCTGCCACCGGATCAGAAATGAACGCAGGTGGCGTAGTCACACGAAAATCAATCAAAGCGAAGATGGCCTTTTCAAGCCCACATTGCTACCCTAAATTTTCCGTGTTGGATCCGACCAAAACCTACACTCTTCCCGTTCGCCAAATTGGTAACGGCGCGGTAGACGCGTTTGTACACGTCATGGAGCAATACATGACCTATCCAGTTAATTCACCTGTTCAAGATCGCTTTGCCGAAGGTTTGCTTAAAACTTTGATCGAAGAAGGTCCGAAAGCATTAAAAAATCCTGAAGATTATGATGTCCGCGCAAATTTGATGTGGTGCGCAACAATGGCGCTCAATGGATTAATTTCAGCTGGCGTGCCGCAAGATTGGGCAACGCATATGATAGGCCATGAATTAACTGCGTTGCACGGCATAGACCATGCTCAAACCTTGGCAATCGTACTGCCAAGCATGCTGCGCGTGCGTAAAGAATCAAAAAGGGCAAAATTATTGCAATACGCTGAACGGATTTGGAATTTGCGCGATGGCGATGAAGATTCACGTATTGAGACAGCCATCAGTCGCACACAAGACTTCTTTGAACAAATGGGTGTAAAAACACATTTAAGCGACTACGCACTGAACGCCAGCAACATTGATCCTATCGTAGCAGCGTTGGAAACCCATCGCATGGTAGCACTGGGAGAAAAACGTGATGTGACATTAGATGTTAGCCGTCAAGTATTAGAATTGAGTCTGTAAGTTGTCGTAGTTACGACCAGTTTCTTTGAATACTGTTTATTTGAATGCTGTTTCTTTGAATACTGTCTATATGCACACTATCCGGCATGCTAAACCGCCGGATAGTCAACATAGTTTGCTTGCAACCCGCCATTGCCAGCACAAATATACGGTGGAACCATCTGCAGACGGACAGATTACACACCACATACCTTATTTGGCGGTGGCTTTCTGCACGTGGCAATGCAGCGCAAGGAACCGCATAGCACCACTGTAAGACGTGTCCCAGTCATCAAGCAAGTAGTTATCGGCTTCTTCAATAAAATTAACCCAATCCTCCAATAAACCTTCCTGCTTTTCATGAGGAGCTGACTTTTTAATCCACGTTGTCGCTAACTCATGTTTAAAGCCTTCATTTCGAAATTGCTTAACAATCGTCTTTGCGAGCCTCTCCGATATGCTTGTTTTTGGCGCGATGCCAGCAGAAATGCAAACAAACAGTGTCATCAGTGAATCTACATCGGTCTTACCCTTTGTTAAGCGACTCCACTCTTTAGAAACTAATGCATCGTAATCGGAGGTATCTTCAATCTCGTGATCGCCGAGGTAATATTTATCTTTCAGCGAATACACCAAACGATCAAGCGACGCTGTCTTGTCTTGCAAAACTGGGAGGTCATGCGACTTAATCTCTTCAACAATACGCTCTACGACCGGCATAAATTGAACAGGAATATCGCTCACATCAACGCTCGCAACAGCCTTGTTGCGTTTGGCATTCGACATGCCACGTATAGTTTCTAGCAACGTCGCAAATTCAAGTTGATTTGCGAGATTATCGTCTGGCCCGCCAAACATCATCACTAGCAATGCAGAGCGAACCACGCCAACTGCTTCGGCATCCTCTTCTTTTAAATTCTCAATCGAGATACCGAGATACTCACCAAACCAATAACCTGCTTCGATTTCTAAGGCATTTTGCTGACGATATTCAAGCGTGTTGCGATATTCATGTGGTTTTTCCTTCAGAGACCATGCCTCCAAAAAATCCTCCACACGGCCTTTTGCCTCTCGCCCAAGTAAAGCGTATTCAGGTAACGCAAACAGTGCCTTTAACAAACCTGAACCACCACGAGACAAAGTCAAAAACGTATTATCACGAATGAGTTTTGCAGCCACATCAAGATCACCCTTCGATGTTTCGATCAAATAAAGGCTGGCCAGATTAACGATGCGTTTGCGTGCAGCCTCAATTTCGGGACGCAAATATTTACTACCGAAGACGTCTGCAATCTGCACCATCCCTTTAGGCGCCTCTGCTTCGATGGCGGCAACTTTACTGTTAGGGATAATCGCTCTTTGAACGCCATGACGTAGAGCAGATTCGAAAAATGGACGGTTATCGATCAGGGCAATATCGTATTGGGAATCAGACATAGGATCTTTACTCGTTTAAAAATTTTTCTGCAAAAACAAATAAAAAATGCAGAACGCACTCAGCGCCCTGCACTTATTTAAAACGGCGAATAAGTGTTACAAAGCAGACTCTTCGTCATCATCCTTATCATCACCATCGTCGTTATTTTTTGGTCGTTCCTCTTCTTCAGATTCCGATTCACCTTCAAGTTCATCGGTTTGAAGATTTGCCAGGTACGCTTTGTAGCGCGCCCGTAATTTCATCAAAACCTCACGGAATATTTCTGGCAATTCATAACGTAGAATATACGTCACTTGCATCCAGTCGCGATCCTCCAGATTAGCCATATCCAGCGGCGATGCCAGGCTTTCTGTGTCACGATCAATATTCATCAAATCATCTTCTTGCGCTTGGGTCTTGGCGCCGTCACCGTACTCATACAGATCAAACGTGGCGTAGCGGTAAAAATGTTCCACCATTTGCGTACGATCGAGCAAATAATCAACCAGTGCGTCATAGCCACCATCAACTTCAGCGATTTCATAGAGAAACTCTGCCGGATCAGCACCCTCCCGGAAGATCACGGAATTAATCATTCCACGAAGTTGTTCATGCGTCTGATCGCCGTAACGGCGTTCCAAAACGACCGCCTGAGCAAACTGCTCTGGCGTCACTAACAGATTCACCAACGATTCCTTTGACGCATCATATTCACGAATGATGGCCAACAAATCCTTAGAAGGAAAATCATCCAATGCCGCAACTAATGCCTTATCACCTTGCGTTTCAGCAATATTCGCTAATGCAAATTCAGCACCAGCGATATCACCTGCCAGAATGAGATTTTGCGCTTCAATTAATGCAGGTAAAGTCATACTATTCCTTAATCTTTGCGGTCAAAACCTTGTTCGGCGAGCCAGTCTGCGCCTGCTTCATCAAGATCGTAATCGTCACCATCATCGCCATCATCGCGACCATGGCGGCCATAGTTCCCATCCAGATCGCCGTTTTCTTTTAATTCTTCCGCTTCTTCATTGGCTTCACTATCTTCATCATCCTCTAAGGTATTGGTCGCGCTATGTTTGCGAGCTTGCAATCCTCGATTGAGGTACTCCAGCGCCGCTGCGATGACCATAAAACGCTCACCGCCGTCTTCCTTAAGCACAATTTGACTTAGAGGCTCTGCCCACGGTTCTAATTTGACAGCCGTTGCCAGACTTTTCCATGAAGGTAATTTGGACTCTTCTTTTGTACTCAAGGTTTCCATCACCAAAGGATTCATAAAGATGAACCCTGAATGAAAGGCTGATGCAAGCATTTCGGGATTACTTTCCATCATCGGCAGCAATAAAGGCAACTGCTCGGCCTTTTCGCGAAGTCTGGCCTTGAGGATATTTTTTCCTTCTGAATCTGACTTTAAATCTTCAATTTCGGCATTGTAGACCGAGGTCAAGTCTTCAAAAAAACGTGACAATTTCACTTCAATACTCCTGATAAATAATGCTTCCAGATTTCAGTCGCGGTCTCTAACGGTGAATCCAATAGATTGCGACGACGATTTTCATCATAAGCGGTACGTGCCGCATCATCTGACAAAATATCGTAGGCTTCCTTTACCGCATGAAACTTTTCTGGCGCCAGCTCTGACGTATTTCGGTCAGGATGAAATTCTGCTGCTTTCTGACGGAAGGCTTTCTTAATATCGGCCAAAGTAGCATTTGGTGCGATACCCAGAATGACGTAGTAATCTTTCATAGATTCTTTGAAAAAATCAACGGAATTCTGCGCAAATGAGCCGCATCTGCCGAATCGGTTAAAAAAAGCACTAGTTCAACCAAACTAAGCAAATGTCATACTCAAATAGCGATCATTTTTGCATGTCAAACCCGGCACTGAAGCAAGCAAATAGCTCATTGCCACTACTTGCTATCCTATTAAAAAGCATCGACAAAATTGGCCGGGTTATGCGAGGAAGTTAATGCTGATGCCCGTGTTCACCATGAACGTGACCATGTACCACTTCTTCATCAGATGCCTCACGAATTTCTAACACTTCGGCATCGAAACGAATCGTCATACCGGCCAGCGGATGATTGCCGTCAACGGTAACGACACCAGCATCAATTGCCGTAACGCGGAATTGCATCGTTTCTTCTGTTTCCGGGTCGCGTGTTTCAAACATCATTCCTACTTCGATGTCTGGTGGAAATAAACCAACGTCTTCTTGACGCACATATTGTGCATCAAACTCGCCAAAGCCTTCTTCAGGTGTCAAGGTCACAGAAACCTTATCGCCAACCGATTTACCATCAAGCGCTGCTTCGACAGCAGGCAAAATATTGTCGTAACCACCATGCAAATAGACAATAGGATCTTGGTTCTGATCAATGATGTTACCTTCTTCATTAAACATCGTATAGTTCAGGCTGACAACGGAATTAGGGATAATGTGCATAATGTTAGATAAAAATTAAGATAAATAAGTGGGAATTTGAGTGCAAACAGAGAAACAAAGCGCCAACAAATTGACTACGGCACTATGATGCTCCCTTTTTTTGCGACAACAATTGAACCAATACAGCTTACTCTGTTTATTCAGCTTATTGCAATGACGACTTAAAGGTCTGCGGAATATTAATTAAAAGGCAGTCAAATTCAGAACAAGGTTGCTATTGTAGCAGAGGCGCGTATTTCTCTCATCGCTTCCCTGTGATCGAAAAAGACAAAGCTTTCGTTGCGGAACACTGGAGAATCAAGGTATATTCCGCAACCCTCCAATCAACCAACAGTCAGGACCACCAAAATGCTCATTATTACAATTAAACAAGGTAAAGAAAAAGCAATATTGGCAGGTGATCCCTGGATCTATTTATCAGCAATTTCAAGAATAGATGGGAAATTTGAGGAGAGAATTAAACCCGGCGGAACAGCTCTTGTAAGATCATCGTCAGGACAGTTTTTAGCCAGAGCAAGTTGGAGTCCGAAGTCTCAAATCAGAGCACGCGTATGGACCTTAGATGAGAAGGAGGCTGTTGATCACGCAATGATCAAACGTCGCGTCCAAACCGCGCTAGCAAAAACACAGCCGCGCAAAACATCATCCACATCGCCACAGCGTCTGATTAACGGCGAAGCAGATCAACTACCTGGTCTACTCGTAGACCATTATGGTCAAAATCCTGGTTATCTTGTTTGCCAATTTCAGGCTGCTGGGGTTGATGCGTGGAAAGTCACCATAGTCAAGTCACTCATTGCGGAAACAGCCTGTCCAAATGTCTATGAACATGCCGATAGCATGATTCGTGCTGGCGAGGGTCTACCCATAAATTCTGGCGCACTAGCAGGGGATGAGCCGCCATTGGAGTATGAAATTGGGTAGCACAAAGATTTACAACATCGAGAAAACAGCTTGAAACGTCAATAGTCTGCTCACCGCATCAGGGTTGTCACACAATCCTTCATCAGAAAGACGAGTACACACTGGATACCTAAAGAAGGCACAGAACTGATCTCGCCTTCTTTTTTCATACAGCATCAATGCGCTGGTATTTACTTTCCACCTACCTACCAACAACCGACAGAAGCAGCAATCATTCCAGCGCCGTTGAAATTTGTTTGCGAACCAAGTGAATCTACTACGTAGGTGCCACAGGCGTCAGCAGTCTGGGTGCCAGTTGGGGCTGCGTTGATCGTATAAGACGTTGCGGTTTGCGTCGGCACGCTCAGAGTGTAATAACTTGTATTTCCAGACATGATTGCAACAGTAGTCGCACCCGCTGCAGCATTCAAGCCCAGTTGCGCCATTGTGGCAACATAAGTGTTATTCGTGGCAAAAAACTTCTCTTCTCTGGCGGCAAGGTCAAGAACCGCATTCTTGGCATCTACCCGTCGACCTTTCATGATCGAACTGTTATAGGCTGGAAGGGCCACTGCAGCAAGCAGCCCAACAATTGCAATCGCAATTACCAGCTCTATCAAAGTAAAGCCTTGTTTTTTATTGATGTTTAACTTTATTTTCATAGCAATCCTTTTCTTAATCAACGCAATTTCACCCAAGTAACGCGCTTGCCATTTGAAGATCCTGCTTGATCAATCACGGTTGCGCTACCTGTACCAGACGTATTTTGCTGCACCATAGTTTGCTGACTAATGGACCCGGTACTACCTGTGCTTCCAGAACTTCCCGATTTACCGGTTGACGTTACAATAGTCGGCGTACCTGTACCACTCAATCCTAATCCTGCAATCACCGCACCCGCTGGCGCTGATATCCCTGCATTGAGTGCTGCCGTCGAAAAATACGACGACACAGGAGCTCCACCCGTATCAGGTGCAATAGCCATTGTAAAGCCTGATGCGGGTTGTGTGGAGCAGCTTAGCACTTGATTGACCGCTGGAATCGTTGTATTTACAAATAACCCACCATTTTGAATTACTGGATTATAAATAATTTGCTCTCCAGAATTTGGTAAAGACATTTGCCATCCGAACTGATTGTTCGTCGTGCCACACGTCGTTGATCCTTTCCAGCAAACCGGGTTTTGAGTCAATGTCCGATAACCGGAAACTGAACCAGTGCCACCACTGTAGTTGGTGATGGTTTGGGTCTGCAAATTACTCGTATTTACTACTTGACCCGCCGGCAACGCTGCATAATCGAGAGGGCTTAAAGCATTCCAAGCTGTCATATCGGAATCCCAAATGCCGTACAAAGCTTGCGTACCGCTCGCATATGTTGCACCGCTTGTTAATGTCTGCGGATACTGAACACCTGTACCAAAATTCAAAATGATACGAGCATTTCCTTTTGCTTGCTGTGACGAACTCACTAAAACTTTCGTCGTAATTGGCTGACCGGCCGGTGTGGTAAAGATGGGACTAGAACCCATTGTCCATTTGCTTGAATCATTGCTTGTGACATCCAATCGCCACAGCTGTCCGTAAGCATCGCCAGCATAAATATAATCGACGACACCATCCCCATCCAGATCTGCAGAGGTTGCATAATCGATCCAATTGATATTGCTCGCACTACCAGATTTCGTATCAAAGAAATTAAACGTAATCGCGCCCGTCCCTTGATTGATCGACATGATAAAAATACCCGAGGTACCGTTGGCATTATTCCGACCATTACCAAATATCACCGCCCAGTTGCCATCATGCATTAAACGAACAATTGGGGTACCAAAAATGCTACCTAATTTAGTTTTGCATTTAGTATCGTTCAAGCAGCTAATATTGGACGAATTCCATTCGCCGATAACGAGCTTAGCTGCATTACTTTCCTGAAAAGTTGATGGATCAGTGATGTCGAGCGCATAAATTACGCCATTGGCCGCACTCGTGACATTATTGATTGCACCAGAAGCGTTACCACCCGCGCCCAGACCACCGACTACCCACGTATGCCATGCATTGGCGTAATACAAACTTCCTGTACCTGGGGTTGCATCGACATACACATTATGCGCATAACTTGGCGATGAATAATCAAGA
Organism: Undibacterium sp. SXout20W; assembly: GCF_049340285.1. Classification (NCBI taxonomy): domain Bacteria; kingdom Pseudomonadati; phylum Pseudomonadota; class Betaproteobacteria; order Burkholderiales; family Oxalobacteraceae; genus Undibacterium; species Undibacterium sp. SXout20W. Next base: position 48,874 of record NZ_JBMPPH010000003.1, read on the forward strand.
GATGAATTTGCAGTGTGAATGCTATTAACGACAGCATCAGGGATATACGCAATCATCTCCTTCCCATCATTTGGATTCCCCGCCCGAAAACCATGCAGCATCCCATCATTGGCGCCAATGTAGACAATATTCGTTCTTGCGGCATAGGAGTTTGCGAATGATGTATAGGTGCTATATCCGGATAACGCTTTGTTATAAATTGCGTCAGTGGTAGGTAAAACGCTAGGTACATTTGGCCCGCCTACCCAAACCGGGCTTGAGTTCATAATGTCACCCAAAATACCGGTACGCGCACGAAATGGTCCTACTCCGGATGAGTTGATCTCATTTGTTGTATCACCCCTTAAATAACTGACCCGGTTTGTACCCGTATTGGGGCCGGATCCGGTACCTCCGATAGCAGTTACTTGCGTCGAATTAAGATTGGCATATTCAAAAGGAATCCCATTACGCGCAACCGGATCCCAGCTTAATATTGTTCTGGATGTCGGCGATTGTTTTGTTGCAGTAGGCGCTGAGGAGCAACCACTTAGTACGCAATTTGCATCCCAGTTTGCGGTCGAGGCAATAGATACGGCACCGGTCGTCGTGTCCGTTAATAAATTAAACGCCTGCAGTTGTCCCCACGAATTCAAAGAATGATAAAAAGCCAAATAAATTTGTGAGTCAGTTTGGACTTTGGAAGCCTGCTGGGCGTTCGAGCCCGCCGAATCTCCGGCGACATTAATTGGTGCCGCCTTAAAGCATGTAATTTCGTGGACGTTAGTACCACCACCAGTACCCGCAGTAAAACCGAACAATAATGTTGCAGGAACTGCTCCATTATTCGCAATAATGCTTTGGCCAGAAATAACAGGCGTAGTCGCGCCACCATTTACGCTATACGAAAGACTCAATAAGCCATTTTGTGTAATTTTTAAACCGTAAGTAATTGGCGTCGCCGCACCACGCGTTGAAGAATTTGAACCTTCCTGGCTATAAATAGTAGCGTTCATGGGCGTCGGCCCAGTAATGATACGGTAATCAGGTGCCTGTACATTCGTTGACTGCCAGTAACCGTTCGAATTCCATTGCTGGTAATAACCGGTCTTGCACGTGTAGTAAACCGCAGCTTGTTGCTGACTGTAGTTTTGACCGTTTGTGTAGTACTGATAGGAACCTGGGCTGCTTGATACCCACGAAGGATAATAGTTAGAGTTATACGCAGTCAACGACGGATAATAGACACTTCCGGAACCACGGACAACGATGGCACCCGGCGTCTGACCAGGGCCATCTGAACTAGTATCACCCGGATTGGAAAAGTTACCATACTCATCGATCGCCACTGCCAGATAACCACCATCTGTACCATTGTTTTGATACTTATTATTGGAGCAGCTATAGCCCAAACTACCACCAAATGCACCCAGCACCATATTTGAAGCTGGATTTGTCAGTTTTGCACCGTCAACCAAAAAAAATGCAAGGCCGTCAGCGCCCGATGCTTGGCCATAGTTGTTTCCAAACCCGTTACCGCCATATGTGACCGTCGTAAAAGTTACCTGAACACCTTGTGATGTATTAAAAGGCACGGTTGAAACGATTTGCCCGGTTCGGGAAGTATCGCTGTTTCCACCATTCGTCAGGCGTAACGCGCCCTGGCCTATCGGGTCAGGAAGTTTGCCATTAACACCGCCAACCTGTGCGTTACCAGTATTCACATTCTTGGCTGTACATGGAGGAATTGAACTTGCGGAACCATCACCCGCAGTCAGACAAGTGTCACCAAAAGTTTGCCACTTCAATGGGGAGTTGGATGATGCCCCGGTCAATGTGTCATTGACGACCACTTGGGCAATACTATTAAATGAGGCGACCATCGCAGTCACAGCAGCAGTACATAGAATTATCTGCTTATCGAACTTCATGATGTTAACCTTCCTGTCAATTATTGATTGGATCTTGAGAAAGAGATTTGATCTTTCCTCCAACCGTTACAGAATAAACGCTCTGTACGATCGACGTAGAATTTGCACTCCCACCAAAACCGACCGCCGTCACTGTATAGACGTTTGTCGTATTGCCGCGTGAGTCAATCACGCGATTTTGAAAATTGATATAAATGCCCGGTGCCTGGCTGTAATTAATATCCGAATTTTGAAATCCATCTGTCACTACACCACCACCAGACGCAACTTTCATCGGTGGAGGTGTGTAAGTTAACACCGATGGCCAACTGGCAAGGTTAGTAGGATTGCTTAGTGGATTCGAACAGACAAACATAATGGATTGATCGGTCACCGCCTTCGATTTGCTTGAGGAACACTGTGAGCCAGAACCAGGCCTTGATGTTCCTTGAGTACCATTAACGAGCCACCATTCGCCATATTCAAGCGCGTTTTGCGCTGCCTGAAATGCACGCTCCTTTTCACGCGTATTACCTGCAATTTTCTGTTGCAGACCAAAACCCCGAAACATCGTCAAACCGATTAACGTTAACACCACCAAAATCAGCAATGCAGTAACCAAGGCGATGCCACGCTCATCTGTATCTGGCAGCGTGCACTTGTTGCCCGCACTCGGATTTTTTCGAGCAAAATCAAGGTTCATATTCACGGTCATGTCACATTCATCATGTAAATCGTATGCAAAATCGGTGTCAGTGTCGGCGTAGTTCCACCTGACTTTGGAACCACCGTATTAACAAACGTCAATTTTATTTGCGCCGACATCACATACATCCAATTTATTGGCGTCACTGCCCCCAAAAGCCAACAGGATTGAGGCGCTTGTGGCGCGTTTAACCCCGATGCGTCAATATAAGCATCCACATTAAGTGGCGGGGCTTGGCGTGCAGATAAACAAGTAGGTGTTTGCGTCTGCAAGCCATACGTTATTTTCATCGAGGAAATATTATCCGCCAGAATGGTCTGCGCACCGGGCGCACCACCATTAACACTCACGGTACAAATTAATTGATTCGATGCATTAACGGTGAGGCTACTCGTCCAAATCACAGCGGATCCCGAGGTATTTACATCACCCTGACAATTCGTCACGGTACTATTTGGATTACTAATGACTCGGACGTTAATCGTATCGCTTCCTGCCGTTGTGGTGCCAACAATCACTTGACCCGCCGCAAAAGTTGTACCGTCAGGGTTTGCCGTCGTCGTTGCAGGAAATGCCTTTAATTGACCACCCGAGGGCTCCGTGAATGTAACGCCAGCAGGCGTCGTAAAGTTTTCAGCACCAGGAAAATATCCAGTATTTCTGATGGTTGAATCCAATACTGAAATCGCGAAACGCTCATTTTCCTGAATTTGCGTCAATGCGTCCTGTGTAGAAAAACTTCTCGTTAAGCCAGCGATCATCCCGACAATTCCGGCAACCAACACAAGCGTCACGGTGATTGCGATCATCAGTTCGACCAACGTAAATCCAGTTTGTCTGAATTTACCTTGATTAGCAAATAGTGGGCTCAATTTTCCCTTAGTTGGCATTTTCATGGCTTTACATACACGGTATAAGACTGTGTAGAGATTTGCGTTGCTGATCCAGCTGCAGCCGTTGCATTAACTGCAATCTGTTTCTCAGTCCACGTTACATTAATTGAACAATCGATTGCGGTCGGTGCAGTACTAGACGCCGCGATAGCAACCGTTCCGGGCGCACTACAGGTCACTGTTGCGCCATAAGTCGGAAACTGACTATTCATGTCCTTGACCCAATTATTTACGTCCACAGCGGCTATTTGCGCCGGGGTGCAAGTCGCCGGTGCGACACAGCCAGATGCAGGAACGTTAGTCAGAAGCCCTGTCGAATCAGTAATAGTCGTTCCAGATGCAGTAAATTTAAGTATTTGACCTGATTGCCAGAATCCCCTGGGCAGGTTGGTAGTCTTATCGATATCGGTTGTACTATTCGCGTGCATCATCGACGCCAGACTCTCCATTTGCACCGCGATTAAAGAGCGCGATCCGGCATTTTGTGTGGTTGACACGGCTAATGCCGCAATTTTCGCCAAACCAAGCAGGCCGACGGCACAGACCACCATCGCTATCAACACTTCAAATAACGTGAATCCTTTTTGCGACGGATGAAGGCAGATTTTGCGCGCAGTCATGGACAATTCCCCGTACCTGACTTTTGATTGACATGTCGCCCTGCATTATTCACCGCGGTACATTGCGTGTACGAGGCAACGAGCGGCACCGTTTGCACTGCAAATGTCACCGGATTCCCCGGTAAATTTATCGTAAAACCTTCTAATGAAAAATTAATTGCAGATGTTGAATTATCTCCGATTAAAGTATCGGTACTGGTAAAGGCAAGTTGTTTTCGGAGAGGCACAATATTGGTTCCTGTCAGCCCCGGATTTGAAAAGATAATCCAGCCATTTTGCCAATTATTAGAACCTGAACAAGACGTACCGTTTGATGATGCACACATGGTCACCGATACCCCTTCCTTGATTGCTTCAGCTCTTGCAAAGCCTAAATCACCGACAAAAGCATTGATCTCTCTCGTCGTGGATGCGATTTTTATCGCCGCTTGAAAACTCGGCACCACGATGGCGATCAAAATGCCTGCGATTGCCATCACGACGACGAGTTCAATCGTCGTAAAACCAATGTATTGCCTAATTTGCTTTTGAAATACCATTAAAGACGCTCTTCAATAAAATCACTCAACATTTAAAAACTTAAAAAGCACTGATTCCAACGTGGATCTGTGACAAATTCGGACATAACTAAAATGTTACTAAATTACCCACCTGATTAGAAGCTCGTTACTTTATATACAATGAGAGACTAGGAGATCTTACATTTGCATTAAATCACAAATTTTAACAATTACCTCTAATTTTATTTCCATGGCGCAACTTATTCAAGTAAAGAATCTACATTGACTCGTGCTTCGCACGGATGCTAGTTGATGCATGTTATTACTTGTTATTTTTTGCTAATACTTACTCAATAATTGTTATCTATTTATTCAAACCATATTTAGTGCCTGGAAAATATGTTCCTGCAAGGTGTGGCATAGTTTCACTGGGGCCAAACAGGCTCACAATCTGCCCCCAGTATATTTAACATCAAGTCAAGTCTGTAAAAGTAGCAAAACTTAATCCGCAAATTTGCCGCGTTTTGCCCTGTACACGAATCAGCCATCTGACAAATCCAGTCAAGCGAAACAGTTCCAGATACACTTGCTTACACAATAGTCATCTATTCTGTCCCGAAATTGTCAAATATACGACAAATTATTATTTTAAATGTAAGTGTGACTGGCTATAAAACAATCATTTTAACGATGACGGTGCCAATTCAGGGTCTCAACAAGCCACTCACTGCGTTTTCCTGAAACCGATCCGCATCGTCAATGTATCCTTGAACGGTACCATCAAAACGCCAGCCGCCTTGTTTTTTGATATCTCGAAATTTCGCGCCGGCCCTAAAGGCACTGGTTGCCATGCCACGCCTTAAGCTGTGACTACTGATCGAAGACAGATGTATAAGCCCAGCATTGCTCGCTAAATCCACCAAAATTAAATTTACACTGGCGGCATTTATGGCATTCTCACTTACCTTACCCCACTTATTAACGCTCCTAAATATGGAGCGATTATGGATTTCTGCTGCATCAATCCATTTCTTTAGTGCCGTCACTGGACAGCATATGCCAGTGCCATAAGGAATTGCTTTGGTTACCCCTTGCCCACTTTGATCTGTTTTAGATCTTTGCAATTGTATGACCACTCCCTCTCGCGCCCAAGTCAGGTGTGAAATACACAGACTTATTAATTCGGACCGACGAAAGCCACCAAAGTATCCTATTTGCAATAGCGCACAATCACGCAACGCTTTTAATGAGTCATCCTTTTGTAAATGCAAAACAATTTTTTCCACATCAGCAAGTAATAGTGCGGGTGCCTTTTGCTTTGGCGTTCCATGCGTGCGCGATATGCCAAGTAGCACTTTTCTCACTGATGGGAAGGCACATGGATCGACAAATTCCTGGTGCCGGTGCCATTGGGAAATAGCAGTTAATTTAAGACTCAAGGTCCTAGGATTAAGCGTTTCAGAAAAAGCGACAAGGTATTGAATGATCATCACCTCATTGGCTGGCAGACGCCCGCCCCAACTCAAAAAATGCCTGATGGCGGAGCGATACGCTCGTCGCGTCGCATCAGAGGTTGCTGCCGCAATAAATTCCTCACTTAACAGAAGCGCATGGCTAATCTCGTTGATCGTTTCTGATTGAGGCTGACTACGGTCATCAGCCACTTTCCAGCTTTCTTTAACTGAAGGAAATTTCTTTTGAGGAATCATTATTTCAATCTGCCGTTCGAATTCCAAATTTAGGGATATTTTGCAATATGTACTCGCAGTCTCGGATTGGTGCGCAAAAGTGCTTTTCACAACACGCTGTACTGTACGACCCAACAATCCAATTTGGTTGCCATTATAACGTACGATAATATACATTATCGCATGTTATATTTATTAATATATTTCACTAATTTCGTATTGCTTAACATAATATTACATAATACGTAATGAATAATCTTATTCGAGGTAACGATGGCCAGATCAGGAATCCTTTATTCAGATGTCGCACGAGCTGCAGATAAAATCAAACAATCTGGAAGCACGCCCACAGTCGATAACGTGAGACAAATGATGGGAGATACCGGAAGCAAAAGCACGATTGCACCCATGCTAAAAAAATGGAAAGAAGAACATCTAGGGGAAATGACAATCATCAATTCCGGCTTGCCAGAATCAATATTGAATGCGGTCAGAGGGGTTTACGAATTGATTAAAGCGGAATCCGCCAATGCGATAGACGAAATACGTTCCAGTTGCGAACAAAATCTGGCTGAAAAAGAGATCCAAATCAAAGCGATTTCAACCACTGTAAATGACTTATCCAATCAGCGTGATCATCTCGAAGAAGAAAGCAATCGCATCAAAAATACGAATAATGTGCTTCAGCTCCAATTGCAACAGTCTCATCTCGAGCTCACAGCCTTAAAAAATGAAAATCAAGGTTTACTGAACCGACTTAATGACAGCATCGATCAAGTCAAGGCACTGCACGGACAGCTCGATTCAGCACGTTCCCAGTTTGAGCATTTTCAAGAAGCCAGCAAAAATCAACGCCTTGAAGAAAAACAGTCTTACGAGTCGCGCATCCTTCAATGTGAGAGCGATCTACGACACAACAAAGCGCTACAGGCAGGACTGCAAAGTGAAAATGCACAATTGCATAGTGAAAACAAACAGCTTCGGACAACACAAGACAAAATGAAAGAGATTACGCAAATTCAGCTCCAAGAATTAAGCGACTTAGAAAGTTTGTATAACAAAACAATGTTTAAGCTAGACGAAACAGAACGCAATAAAAATGATGTAACTTCATTATTGCAAGACTCACAAATAAAACTTCAGGCGATCGAGATAGAACTAGCAGTGTCTAAAAATATGCAATATTCGCTAGAAGTGCAATTACAGAAAGCGCATGAGCAAAATTCCTCTTCCGAGCATGAGAAACTCAAGTTACTAAGCAAGCTTTTACAAGACCATCGACTACAACCAGCTTCAGGAAAAGCTCCCAGCGAGAAATTCAGCGACGAGGCCACTGAATAAGATTTTCATGATCAAATACGACAATCGAATGATATTTCATGATTAAAAACACATCAGCTTTCGAGCATCCAACGGCGATATCGATTGTCGGCTAAAGCATATTGATATATATTCTCATTATCATTTAGAATTACAGGCACCTTCCAATCTAGAAGCCCTGATACATCAGCAATTTTCAAAGTCATGCATCATGGATAAGACCCACCAAAACCAAACGAACCACACAACTCTTAATTGCCTTAAAGTCGGTGAAAAAGCAGTAGTGAGTCTCGTTGCAAATCATAGCAAAGAGTCTACTTCAGACATGAGCGAGATTTCAAGGCGCCTTAAGGAGCTTGGGTTTGTGTGCGGTGAAGAGTTGACTATATTGCATAAAGGTTATTTTGGCGGTGAACCCATTGCCGTAAGAATTGGACAATCTACGTTTGCCCTACGTAATTTTGAAGCAGCCCTCATTAGTGTTACTAGCGTTACAAAGTCCGGACGAATTTAATGACATTGAACACCCTTTTCTCTCCGCGCATTGCATTAGTAGGCAACCCGAACTGCGGAAAAACTGCACTATTTAATCGCCTGACTGGCGCACGTCAAAAAGTAGCAAACTACGCTGGCGTCACTATTGAACGCAAAGAGGGGAAATTTACCTCAGCCAACGGCAGACTATGGCATGTTTTGGATTTACCTGGCACTTACAGCCTTCATGCCATCACACCTGATGAGAAGATTACTGAAGAAGTTATTACCGGGGAACGCGTAAATGAGGCGCTACCTGATGCCATCTTATGCGTAGTAGACGCCACCAATTTAAAAAGGGGGCTGCGTCTAGCACTAGAATTGAAAGCACTGAAGCTACCTCTTATCCTTGCCGTTAACATGATGGATGTCGCCAAAAAACGCGATATTCACATTGACATTAAAGCGCTACAACGAGCGCTTGAAATTCCAGTAGTTGAAACAGTGGCGGTCGACAGTAGAGGCGTCGAGAATTTACTCATTGAAATGGAATCCTTAGCACTGTCGCTTAATTCAACGACGGCGACAAAACCTATTCCACTCGACCCACATTCACCCGAAGAGATTCAAGCTGCCGCGAATGCAATTTTAAAATCCTGCGTTCTACAAAAGTCTGAGAACAGCACGACCAGCCTTCCTTTAAGCTTTCGCATTGATAATTACTTACTCCATCCATTGCTGGGGCCAGTAATTTTCGCTGCTCTCATGTTCCTGGTTTTTCAGGCAGTGTTTACATGGGCACAACCGCCTATGGATTTTATCAAAGCTGCCATAGAACATGTCGGGCACTTAGTTGAAGATGCACTTCAACCTGGCATGTTACAAGGCTTGCTCGTGAAGGGTGTGATCGGAGGTGCTGGTAGCGTACTTGTATTTTTACCGCAAATCGTCATTTTATTTTTCTTCATTCTCGTGATGGAGGATTCCGGCTATTTACCACGCGCAGCTTTTTTACTAGATCGGATAATGGGCAAAGTCGGATTGTCGGGACGTGCCTTTATTCCCCTGCTTTCCAGTTTTGCTTGCGCCATTCCAGGCATCATGGCGACACGCACAATTCAAAATCCCCGCGATCGTCTGGTGACCATTATGATCGCGCCGCTAATGACTTGTTCGGCTCGACTTCCGGTCTACGCATTAGTGATTGCTGCATTCATTCCTGAGCGTACGGTGCTTGGTTTTCTCAGTCTTCAAGGCCTGGTACTTTTTATTTTATATATCGCGGGTATTGTTTCCGCAATGTTAGTTGCCTTGGTTTTCAAACGTTTGTGGGGCAATGCAGAGCAACATCCGTTGATGCTAGAGCTACCAGACTACCGCTGGCCAAACACACGAAACCTTCTTTTGGGTTTATGGGAAAGAATTAAAATATTCGTCACCAGAGTTGGCACAATTATCCTGTCGCTCATGGTGTTACTCTGGTTTTTGAGCAGCTTTCCGGGTGTCCCAGAAAATGCGACTCAGCCACCAATTTACTATAGCATTGCTGGCTATCTTGGACGGCTTCTGGAATACGCCTTCGCACCGATTGGCTTTAACTGGCAAATTTGTATCGCATTGGTTCCAGGCCTTGCCGCGCGCGAGGTTGCAGTGGCTGCACTAGGAACAGTTTATGCATTATCGCAGTCTGGTGAAGAATTAAGCCATTCTCTGGAGCCACTCATCTCGCATTCATGGAGCTTGCCTACAGCATTATCGCTTCTTGCGTGGTACGTATTTGCGCCACAGTGTATTGCCACACTAAGCGTGGTAAAGAGAGAAACGAATACGATGCGTTACCCCGTTTTAATGGCGGGTTACTTATTTGGTCTGGCGTATCTGGCTTCGTTTATTACTTATCAGCTCGCAAGGTTTTTGACAGGAGTTTGAGCATGCAATCGACCATCACCGTATTGATCTTATTGACTGCGATCGCTTATCTATTTTTTAAATGGATGCCGCGCACGCTGCGGGAGAAAGTTCGCTCAAGATTATCCGTTCGCCACCCTCGTCTGGCATCCTATTTTGAAGGCACGGTAAAAAAATGTGCGAGCTCGTGTTCGTCGTCGTGTAATAGCTGCGAAACGTCAACAATTGTTAATCGTGATGTCGTTATAAAACCAATTAATTTCATTCGAAAAACATAATTTATTTTATTTTTTTCCGAAAATTTAATGCGTCTTTCCCTATAGCCTACCCGCCTCAGCTGCTGTATCCTTTTGCTCACTTACCAGAATGCAATTCTGGCTCTTAGACAATACTTGGGGTCGCCATACAACATGCTCAGTTCAGCATACGATAAGACAGAAAAAGGTCGGGAAGAAATTGCAACCAGAAAACACCAACTGGCCAATCGTCTTCGATCATTACTAGTAATGGTAGACGGCAAGAAAAGTGCAGCTGAATTACTCAATAAACTGGCCGCAATTGGCTTAGATGAAAATAGCCTGCAAGAGTTACTTGATCTCGACATGATTACTCCAGTCCTCTCAAGAACAGCGGCAGAAATAAGCAACGACACAAGCGCGACAAAAGTCATTAAAACACCCAAGGCTGCTAACGAAAAAAAGCAAATTGATAGCTCTGATGCGGTGGCTGAATATATTGAGCGCGTTGAATCTGAACAATTTTTACTGCTCTATAATTTCTTTAACGAAACCATCAAAAGCATGTTGGGCTTGCGGGGATTTGCCTTGCAGCTAAAAGTAGAACGCGCAAAGAGCATTGAAGATTTTAAAAATTTACGAAAACCTTATCTTGAAGCAATTCTCAAATTAAAAGGTCGCGACATTGCACGTGGCATGCGCGACAGGCTTGATGTACTGCTTTATGAGAGCGAAAAAGCGAGAAATGACAGCCTCACCAGACTAACCGTACTTGATCTTGAATAACGCATTCATTTATAAAAAAAACCCGGTAGCTTTTCGCCAAACCGGGCTCTTTAATCGACATCTAATGGGAACTCAACTTATTCAATACCTTGACTACTCAGATATTCTTCGTAAGTACCACGGAAATCAATAATTTCGTTTTCTTTGATTTCTAAAATTCGATTTGCCAGTGAAGATACGAATTCTCGATCATGAGACACAAAAATCAAGGTACCAGCGTATTTTTCCAGGGCTATATTCAACGACTCGATGGACTCCATGTCCATGTGATTCGTTGGCTCATCCAGTAACAAGACATTGTGACGACCGAGCATTAATTTGCCGTACATCATACGACCTTTTTCACCACCGGATAAAACCTTTACAGACTTCTTCACATCATCGCCACCAAATAATAAGCGACCAAGAATAGAACGCACAGCCTGATCATCGTCGCCCTCTTGCGTCCATTGTCCGATCCAATCGGTCAGGTTTTTATCAACAGCAAATTCCTCTGTTGGATCCTGCGGCATATAGCCAACGTTCGCATTTTCAGCCCATTTAACCAATCCACGGTCCGCCGCCAGACCGGCGATATCAGTCCCGCCGATGCAGCGTAATAATGTCGTTTTACCGATGCCGTTTGAACCGATAATTGCAATCCGCTCACCCGCCTCCACCATCAACTCGACATTTTTAAACAATGGTCGGTCATAGGCCTTTGTGATTCCTTGCACTTCGACTGCGAGACGATGCAATTTTTTCTCGCCGTCGAAGCGAACAAAAGGATTCTGGCGGCTCGACGGTTTAAAATCCTCGATCTTGATTTTTTCTATCTGTTTAGCACGAGATGTTGCTTGACGCGCTTTCGATTTATTTGCTGAAAAGCGACGCACAAAATCTTGCAATTCGGCGACTTTTTCTTTCGCTTTAGCGTTGTTTGCTAATTGCTGCGCACGTGCCTGGGAGGATGCGAGCATGTAATCATCATAATTGCCAGGGTAGATTTTCAACGTTCCATAATCCATATCAGCCATATGTGTACAAACCTGATTCAGGAAGTGACGGTCATGGGAGATGATGATCATTGTTGAATTGCGCTGATTAAGAATGTCCTCCAACCAGCGAATTGTATTGATATCCAAGTTATTGGTCGGTTCGTCAAGCAGCAGAATATCAGGATTCGAGAACAAAGCTTGAGCGAGCAATACACGCAACTTCCAGCCAGGTGCGACAGAGCTCATATTTCCCTGGTGCTGATCTGTGGGAATGCCAACACCTAGCAACAATTCACCAGCACGAGCTTCAGCGGTATAACCATCGTATTCCGCAAATTTCGCTTCCAGATCCGCGGCTTTCATGTAGTCGTCATCGGTCGCTTCGGGGTTGGCATAAATCGCATCACGCTCAGCCATCGCAGCCCACATTTCTGTGTGCCCCATCATTACCACGTCGAGAACGCGCATATCTTCGAAGGCGAACTGATCTTGACGCAATTTACCGAGGCGTTCATTTTGGTCTAACATGACAGTACCGGAAGATTGTTCCAGATCGCCACCAAGAATTTTCATGAAAGTTGATTTACCGCAACCGTTAGCACCGATCAGGCCGTAACGATTGCCTTCGCCAAATTTGACGGAGATGTTTTCAAACAGCGGCTTAGGGCCGAACTGCATGGTAATATTAGCGGTGGAGAGCACAGAAAACCTTTTGCGATAATGATATGAATTAACCTTCTATTATACCATCGCTCATAACTAAGATTTTGAAGCCGGAGTATCAATGGCTAAATTTAGCAGGTTAGAGGCGCAAATTAACTGACTAGAAGCTTCTTGTTTATTAATATTTTTTCACTAATTCAAGTACTTAGTCACTTAGTCACTTAGTCACTTAGTCACTTAGTCACTTAGTCACTTAGTTTAAATATTTCGAGACAACATTTCTCTTTATCAATCGTTTATCGAAGAGATTTTTTTGGAAGACTTTCGTTGCGCACGGTAAATACCGGTTTCCCCAGAAAACAAATAGCTCATGACACACGCTACTGCAGCGTATACGCCTATTTCGGCGCCAAATAATTCCACAGCCATCAATGTAGAGGCAATTGGCGTATTTGCAGCACCTGCAAATACGGCAACAAATCCGATACCGGCAAGGAAAGCAAAAGGTAAGTTCAGAATTGGAGCTAATGCGTTACCCAACGTTGCTCCAATATAAAATAACGGTGTTACTTCGCCCCCTTTGAAACCAGATCCGAGTGACGCAACCGTCAATAAGCCTTTGGCGGCAAAATCAACCACAGCGACAGGCTGTTGAAAAGCATTAACGATTCCTGGAATTCCTAAACCTAAATATTGATCGACCGGCAAACAATAAGCTACGCAGACGATCACAATGCCACCCAAAAACGGCCGCAAAGGTGCATACGCCACCTTGGATTTCATCAATGCACTGAGTTGATGTGTAGCACCAGCAAAACTCCTTCCAGCCAAACCAAAAAGACAACCAGACACGATGATCGCCAATAAGAGTGTCAAGGTAAAATGCGGGATCGCATTAATGTGGTAATGCGTGTGATGGACGCCCCACAATAAGCCGACTTGATCAGCAATAATAGCCGCAAGCAAGCATGGTAGTAGCGAATCAAAACGCAAGCGACCCACAGCCAGCACCTCCAAACCGAATATAGCACCCGCCAACGGCGTACCAAAGACCGACGCAAATCCGGCACTGATCCCCGCCATCAATAAAATCCGTCGATCTTCATGCTTCAATTTAAAAATATGCGTAAATTGATCAGCTAGCGCTCCCCCCATTTGTACAGCTGTTCCCTCGCGACCAACTGAGGCGCCAAACAAATGCGACACGAGGGTTCCCGCAAGCACCAGAGGCGCCATACGGAGAGGAATAACTGATTTAGGATCGTGAATTTCGTCAATCAACAGATTATTGCCAGCTTCTACAGTCTGACCAAAATGCAAATAAAGCCATCCGACAGTAAAACCTGCGAAAGGAAGCAACAATATTAAATCACGATGAGCAATACGAGTCAGCGTTGCCCAATCAAGGGCAAACAAAAAAAATGCCGAAGCAGATCCCGCAGACAGTGCGACCAAAGATGCTAAAGCGATCCATTTTGCCAAATAAATCAAAGGCAGATAACGATCAACCTTGTCTGATTTTCCCATACCCAACCTGAATCCCGTCAGCAAAAGAAATACGGATAACAAAAATCCCCAAAAAAGTCATCAAAAACCTAACGCAAAATACTCGCCAATTTGATCACTACGGATAATAACAAGGTAAGCTCATTTCCAACAAAAACATTCTTCCCAAATGCTTCCGAATCAACGATTCCAATTAAGCTGCCATCACTCGCAAATATAGGTAAACATGCCTCAGACTGCACCTTGGGGTCACAAGTATAGTATTCACCACCTGCCGACAAATAAACACCGACGTCGTTAATTATGCGAGCTTTGCCAGTCAAACCTACGGTACTGTTATTACTCATCGCTGCAAACTCTTGCGTTAGTGGAAATTCAGCCCGCGATGCAGCACCAAAATATGCAAGTTTTACGAGTACTAGCTGACCCTGAGGATTCAGACGCTTTTGATAAACGCCAAACCATTGGCTACCACTATGTGCCTGGTAAAACTTCACCAGCGCACTCACTTGTGTGAGCATCTCGATGTTTAGAGTGGTTTTCCCACCTAATATGATCGACAAGTCATAAGGTTCATCTGCTAATTGATCAAAAAGTGAGCAAGAACCTCCCTCCCCTAATTCGGGCACTTGATATTGCCATGTCAAATCTGCTTCTTGATGGCCGTCTAGCGCATCGAGTTGCCGCTGAAAAGAAGCAAAAGATTCATTAAAGTCAGGCGAGAAGTCTGAAAGTTGAATGCCACTCAAGGAAAGGTATTGGTCGATTAACATAAATTATTTGCGGATAAAAATGCGATCGAGTTTAGCAGATACAGGCTTATGCGTCAGAAACAAAAAAACAACCCAATCTCTTTGCTAAAGCCCAATACGTCAACAGACTTTACGGTCCCGATAAATGATTTGGCGCAAAAAAAACGCAGCTCCAATAGTGAGCTGCGTCTTTAATTCAAAAATTATCTACATTTATTTAATTAAAAGTCTTACCTTCTTCAGCCAATTTAGCTAACAATGGCGCTGGCTTCCAAGCATCGCCATGTCGACCTTTGGCGTATTTTTCCATTGCCATTACAACGTTCGGTAATCCAACCGTGTCCGCATAGAACATTGGACCACCCGTGTGCAATGGAAAACCATAGCCAGTCAGATAGACCATATCAATGTCTGAGGCACGAGTTGCAATACCCTCTTCCAAAATATAAGCAGCCTCATTGACGAGAGAATAAATCAAACGTTCAACAATTTCTTGATCAGTAATTTTACGACGTGTAATTCCCAAATCAGCAGAGTGTTGTACGATCATATCGTTGACCACAGAGGATGGATAAGCCTTACGATCACCTGGTTTGTAATCATACCAACCTGCACCGGTTTTCTGTCCAAAACGTCCCAGTTCGCATAACAAGTCGGCAGTTTTGGAATACGTTATTTGTGGCTTCTCGACATAACGGCGCTTACGGATATACCAGCCGATATCGTTCCCAGCCAAGTCGCCCATGCGGAACGGCCCCATCGCAAAGCCAAGTTTTTCTACGGCTTTATCCACTTGCTCCGGTGTTGCACCTTCTTCCAATAAAAACCCTGCTTGGCGACTATATTGTTCAATCATACGATTGCCAATAAACCCATCACAAACACCAGAAACGACGCCAGTTTTTTTAATTTTTTTGGAAATACCCAAGATAGTCGCTAAAACGTCGTTCGCAGTTTTTTTGCCGCGCACGATTTCAAGCAATTTCATGACGTTCGCAGGGCTGAAAAAGTGCGTACCAACGACATCTTGAGGACGTTGAGTGAAATCCGCAATTTTATCTACGTCTAAAGTGGATGTGTTAGACGCTAAAATTGCACCCTGCTTCATTACTTCATCAAGCCTTTTAAAGACCTGCTCTTTCACGCCCATGTCTTCAAATACTGCTTCGATCACCAGATCAGCCTGACCAATTTCTTCATACGACAGGGTGCCCGTGATCAAAGCAACGCGTTGATCGAATTTCTCTTGGGTTAACTTACCCTTTTTCAGGGTGTTTTCGTAGTTTTTGCGAATGGTCGCCAAACCTTTATCGAGCGCTTCTTGCTTCATTTCCAGAATTTTCACCGGAATTCCAGCATTAGCAAAATTCATTGCGATACCACCACCCATGGTACCTGCGCCAATAACTGCCACGGCCTTGACTGGGCGAACCGGTGTATTTTCGGGAACATCAGGCAATTTGCTCGCGGCACGTTCACCAAAAAATGCGTGGCGTAGCGCTTTCGATTCAGACGATTGAACAAGTTCTAAAAACAAATCACGTTCAATCTTCATGCCATCATCAAACTTCTTAGTTACCGATGCAGCGACAGCTTCCACACACTTTAGTGGCGCAGGAAACGGTCCTGACATGGCACGTACTGTGTTGCGTGAGAATTGTAAAAATGCTTCGTAATTTGGATAATCAATCTTGATATCCCGGACTTTGGGCAACGGACGCACATCAGCCACTTTATTGGCAAACGCGATGGCAGCTTGCAGCAAATCCCCCTCAGCGATTTCATTAAATAATGCGGTCTTCGCCAATTTTTCGGAAGCAATAGGTGTACCTGAGACGATCATATTCAATGCTAATTCCAGACCAACTACACGTGGCAGACGCTGCGTGCCGCCAGCACCTGGCAGAATTCCCAATTTCACTTCAGGTAACGCGATTTGTGCACCAGCACTTGCAACCCGGTAATGACATCCCAATGCCAGCTCAAGGCCGCCGCCCATACAGACGGTGTGTATCGCCGCCACAACGGGCTTTTCTGAGGACTCAATCACATTAATAACAGTGTGTAAGCTTGGCTCTGCAAACGCTTTTGGCGAATTAAATTCTTTAATATCAGCACCACCAGAGAACGCTTTACCTGCACCAGTGATGACAATGGCGGTAATCGCGCTGTCATTTAATGCCAGCTTCATTCCTTCCACAATTGCATGTCTGGTGGCATAGCCTAATCCATTGACGGGTGGATTATTTAAGGTAATGACGGCAATATTACCTTCTGCTTTGTATTCTGCACTCATGTCTCTTCCTAAAGTTGGATTACTATTGAATTACTTAGTTGATTCAATGCTTACTTCTCAGCATGACTCATTGATTATCCGAAATTAATTCTCACCCCGAGGCACTCATAACCACGAAGCGACAGCTTGTCATCGAGTCATATCAAGTTTGACTATAACTCAAAAATAGTACGATCGTATTATTTTTATCAAAAAAAACTAAAAATGATGTAAAGATGTAAAAAATCGTCGTGAATTTTTACTTAAACTTCTAACCATTCCTGACGGATTTTATGATTTGCCATCAACTCGTCGGGCGTACCTTCAAATACAATACTGCCGTGTCCCATCACATACACACGTTGCGAAATCTGCAGTGCAATAGCGAGCTTTTGTTCGACAAGTAAGACCGATATCCCACGCCGACGAAGTTCTTCCAGATAATCAGCAACCAACTGCACAATCATCGGTGCCAGCCCTTCTGTCGGTTCATCAATCATAATCAGATCGGGGTCACCCATCAGAGTACGGCACAGGGTTAGCATTTGCTGTTCCCCGCCTGACATAACCCCAGCCTGCGTATTGCGCCTTTCTTTAAGCCTTGGGAACATCTGATACATGTCATCGATTGACCAGCGCGACGCTGGCGCGCCACTTTGACGTGACTTTTCACCCAGCATCAAATTCTGTTCAACGGTCAACGTCGGAAAGATGTCGCGATTCTCCGGAACGTAGCCTATACCTTTATGGGCAACCTGGAACGCTTTTAACCCGAGAATTTGCTCAGATTTGAAATGGATAGAACCTTGCGCATGAACTTGTCCCATAATCGCTTTGACCGTGGTAGAGCGTCCCACACCATTGCGACCGAGGAGGCTAACAATTTCTTTCTCATGCACCTGCAAGCTGACACCGTGCAGGACATGGCTTTTTCCGTAAAAAGCATGCAAGTCATTTATATCAAGAAGTGCCGTCATGCCGCATTCTCCGCAGGTGCGTGACCACCTAGATAAGCATCTTTAACTGCTTGATTTTGCCGGATATTTTGCGGCGTGTCGCACGCGATCACCTCACCATAAACAACCACAGCGATCCTATCTGCTAACCCAAAAACCACGCTCATATCATGTTCAACCATAAGTAAGGATTTTCCCACTGTCATTTTACGAATTAACTCGACAGCCGCGTCAGACTCTGAACGACTCATACCAGCGGTAGGTTCATCCAGCAAAATCACCTCAGCACCTCCTGCAACAGTAATACCAATCTCGAGCGCTCGTTGCTCTGCATAGGTAAGCAACCCCGCTGTGACATTGCGCCTTGATTGCAAGCCAATTTCTTCCATGACCTTTTCTGCCCGATCATGAACGTCTTTGAGACCATTCAGGCGATGCCAAAACGAGTACTTATAGCCAAGTGACCATAAAACAGCACAGCGTAAGTTTTCATAAACACTCAGGCGGTGAAAAATATTCGTGATTTGAAAACTACGTGATAGTCCGCGGCGATTAATTTCGTAGGCCTGCAAGCCAGCGATACTGGAACCGTTAAGCAAAATATCGCCAGAAGTAATACCGAAACGACCTGAAATTAAGTTAAAGAGTGTCGATTTACCAGCGCCATTTGGACCAATAATCGCTACGCGCTCACCCTTATTCACTTGTAACGTTGCACCCCGAATAATCTCAGCAGAGCCAAAGCTTTTGCGAACATCTTTTAATTCAAGCGAAAACTGACTCATTCATACCCTTTCAAAATCGCTGTTTCAATTTCAGCTACAGCTCCGTTCCATGCCAATGAGAACGCTTTTTTAGTGTAAGTAAAACCACAAACTCCGACTAAAACCACCAAACCAGCCGTCATCCAGGCGCTATTTTCCATGCAGTTCATCGTGAAACCAAACACTGATATTTCAGGCCCTTGATCCATCGCAAGCGAACGCTGATAAAGCATTTCAATCATCAGTACGATACCGACGAATACAAACAAGGAAAACGCAAAAATTTTCATCATCGGAAGGAAAATTTGCTTGAACTTCCCAAATTTAACCATCCGATAATTAGCAACCCAAATACCTGCAACCCCACCTGGCGCGAACATCACAATCAGAATAAAAAAGATACCTAAATATAATTGCCACGCCTTTGTATAATCAGACAGCATAACGGTGAGAAACACGCCAATTACAGCGCCGATCATAGGGCCAAAGAAATAACCTATTCCGCCGATAAAACTGAAAAGCAATACCGCGCCAGAACGTATTGCGCTGACATTTTCAGCAGTGACGATCTCAAAATTAATCGCTGACAGCCCTCCTGACACACCTGCGAAAAAAGCAGATAAAATCAAGGTGAGGTAGCGCACCCATTGAGTATCGTAACCAATAAATTCAGCTCTTTCAGGATTATCACGAACCGCATTAATCATTCGCCCAAGCGGGGTATGCGTAAAAGCGTACATCGCGATAGTGCAAATAAATAGCCAAAAAGCGATTAAATAATAGACTTCAATCTGTGGGCCATATGTGATCCCAAAGACTGCTTTGCCAATGACACGATTGGTCGATATACCGCCCTCACCGCCAAAAAACTTAGGAAACATTAAAGACGACGCAAATACCAATTCAACCATACCCAACGTAATCATCGAAAATGTGGTTCCTGACTTTTTTGTCGTCACGTAGCCAAACAGAACACCAAAAAACAAACCGGCCACACCACCAACAAGTGGAATCAAACTAACCGGAATTGGAAAAGAACCATCTGTGGCGAGGTTCATCGCATGAACTGCAAAAAAAGCGCCCAATCCTGAATACACCGCATGACCAAATGACAGCATTCCACCTTGACCAAGCAACATATTAAAGGACAAGCCAAAAATCATTAGTGTGCCGATTTGCGAGAGCAAAGACAAAGACGCACCTTGTGTAAAAATTTTTGGCGCGATGATCAGCATAACGGCAAATGCTGACCAGACTAACCATCGACCTCGATTGGCAGAGACTGTTTTGTTTACTTGATTCATTTTTTATCCCTCCCTCGTTCCTAACAACCCGCGCGGTCTGAAAATCAAAATCAGTACCAATAAAAAATAGGGCATCACAGGGGCAACCTGAGAGATCGTTAAATTAAAAAGAGAATACAAAGGTGAACTCGTTGTCATGATAATGCCGAATATTTTTAGTACACTCGACAAGGAGTAATCCAATGCAACCGCAAAGGTTTGAACCACACCAATGAGTAATGATGCTACGAAGGCACCTGCCAATGACCCCATACCTCCGACCACGACCACCACAAAAATGATGCTTCCTAGTGTCGCTGCCATACCAGGTTCAGTGACAAATGCGTTACCTCCAACGACACCGGCTAATCCAGCCAACGCGCAACCACCACCAAATACCAGCATAAATACGCGAGGAACATTGTGACCGAGTGCCTCCACTGCATCGGGATGAGTCAACGCTGCTTGAATGATTAAACCTATTCTTGTTTTTGTGAGCAGCAAAAAGATCGATGCCAACATCGCCAATGCCACGAGCATAATGAAGCCACGGTAAATAGGGAACGTTGTTGTATATAGAGTGAATAGAGGACCATCCAGGCTAGTCGGAATCGGATAGGGAATGCTCGCACGCCCCCACACCAATTGCACCACTTCGACAATCACATAAGAAAGACCGAAAGTGAACAATAATTCTGGAATATGCCCATATTTGTGTACCGTACGCAAACCATAGCGTTCGACTACCGCCCCTAACACACCTACCAACAACGGTGCGACAAACAGAGCAGTCCAAAACCCAAAGTGTGCGCTTAACATTGCCGCAAAGTAGGCGCCCAGCATATAAAAGCTAGCATGGGCGAAATTCAAGACTCCCATCATACTGAAAATCAAGGTTAAACCTGACGACAACATAAACAACAACAACCCATAGCTCACGCCATTGAGTAAAGTAATCAGTGTGAATTCCAAAATGAATATTCCTTTTTTTGTCAGAGCTCTCGCAAACCAACCAGGCAACCTACATCTTTACAGATTAAGTTTTGCGAATTATTTTCGCACTACACCTGCATCAGTGAGCTTATTAACGAATAAAAAAGAGCAGCGATGATTCAATCACAGCTGCTCTTTTATTGCTCCAATTAGCCAGGTCGTTTCATTTGGCAAGAAGACGGTTGTGCAGCGACGTAAGAATCGATTTTCACATCAGTTTTCCAACCAAGACCTGTATTTTCCTGATCAAACAAAACGTCCTTACCATTCGTTTTAACCCAGGTTGCGATGTACAGTGGCTGCTGCAACTGGTGATCCATCTTGCGCATACTGACGTCGCCGTTCAAGCTCTTGAAATTAGCATTTTCCAAAGCAAAAGCCACTTTCACAGGATCAATTGATTTGACTTGTTTCACCGCCTGCGACATCGCTGTCAGAATGGAATACGTCGCCATTGAATAGTAATCATCTTTGTACTTGGTCTTAAAACCTTGCACGATGTCTTTACCAACAAAGCCATCATTATTGGTATTCCAATAAGCGACATATTTAACTCGATCAACACCCGATGGCCCCATCGCAGTAGGAACCCCCGTTGTTGACGCATAGTAGGTAAAGAAATTAGCTTTCAGGTCGGCATCTTTGGCCGCCTTAATCAATAGAGCCAGATCAGCCCCCCAATTGCCGGTGATGATGGTGTCAGCACCTGACGCCTTAATTTTTGCGATATAGGGTGAAAAATCTTTTACCTGACCAATAGGATGTAAATCATCACCTACGATCTGAATATCAGGACGCTTACGAGCAAGATACTCTTTCGCGGCACGGGTTACCTGATGCCCAAATGAATAGTTCTGACCGATAATATAGACCTTCTTAACGCTCTTATCGTTAGAGAGATAACTGGTCAATGCTTCCATTTTCATGTCTGAGTTAGCATCAAACCTGAAATGCCAAAAGCTACACTTACTATTGGTCATATCAGGGTCAACAGCAGCATGGTTCAAGTAGACGATTTCTTTACCCGGATTGCGTTCATTGTACTTATTCACTGCATCCAGCAATGCAAGGCCGACGCCGGAACCGTTGCCTTGAGTAATGTAACGATATCCTTTATCGATCACCGTCTTGAGAACATTTAATGACTCTTGCGGACTACCTTTGTTATCGAAACCATCGACTTCAAATGTATTATTTCCGGCCCATTTTTCGGCGTTTGCTTTTTGGGCAACAAACTGAAATGAATTCAGAATGTTTTGCCCAACTGGTGCAAATGGCCCAGATAAAGGGTCGATATACGCAATTTTGATGGTCTCTGCCATCGTGACCGGCGCAACCAAAGTGAATGCAACTGCAATGACCGATGCACGTAGTGGGAATATCATTTGTCTCTCTCCAATTATTTTAATGTGGAAATCTGTGTGTATCCTAAGGAACTACTTAATGCCTGACCTGACGCAACGCTGCTAATAAAACTAGATTTCTTCGTACTACCATTTCGACTGCTTTATTCCCCTCAATGTTGATGACCCTTAATGATGTTTATGCAGTCGGCAACTTATGATCTTTGAATTGATCTCTTAACTTATTTTTCAGAATTTTCCCGGTAGCGCCGACAGGTAAAGCGTCAACGAAAACCACATCGTCCGGCGTCCACCATTTGGCAACTCTGCCTTCAAAATATGCCAGCAACTCTTCTTTTGAGGTATCTGCAGCCGGCTTCTTTACGACTAGCAATAATGGACGCTCATCCCATTTAGGATGAAAAACACCAATACACGCTGCCTGCAATACCGCGGGGTGAGACACTGCGACGTTTTCCAGATCGATCGTTCCTATCCACTCACCGCCGGATTTGATGACATCCTTGCTTCTATCGGTGATCTGCATATAGCCATCACTATCGATCGTAGCCACATCGCCTGTTGGGAACCAACCATCTTGTAAAATATCACCGCCCTCAGCCTTATAGTATGAAGAAATGATCCAAGGGCCTTTTACGAGCAGATTGCCGTAGGTCTTACCATCCCACGGCAATTCCTCTCCGGCGTCATCTACAATTTTCATGTCGACGCCATACAAAACGTGCCCTTGCTTTGCCAAGATCGTTTCTTTCTCGTCCTCGGACAGATCGCTATGACGCGACAGCAAGGTGGATGCTGTACCTAATGGTGACATTTCAGTCATGCCCCAGGCATGAACAACTTCAACGCCATAGGTGTGGCGCAAAGTGCGCATCATCGCCGGCGGGCACGCAGAACCACCGATCACGGTACGCCTGAAACTAGAGAATTTGAGATCGTTTTGGGCGACGTACGTGAGTAGGCCTAGCCACACGGTCGGTACGCCAGCAGAAAACGTGACTTGTTCTTGTTCAAACAATTCGTAGAGCGATTTGCCATCAAGGTGAGGCCCCGGAAACACTAATTTAGCCCCAGTGAGTGGCGCCGAATAAGGTAGCCCCCATGCATTGACGTGAAACATAGGCACCACTGGCAAAATAGAATCACGCGCTGACACGTTCAAACCGTCGGGTAACGCTGATGCGTATGAATGCAAAATCGTCGAACGATGCGAATACAAAGCGCCTTTTGGATTACCTGTTGTTCCCGATGTATAACAAAGACTGGAAGCCGAATTTTCATCAAACTCAGGCCACACAAAATTTGCATCATTTTGCGCAATTAAATCCTCGTAACACAACAAATTTGGAATCGCGCTATCCACTGGCATACGATCGCGATCGCACATCATGACAAAACCCTTTACCAACGGACAGTGTGACGCTACAGCCTGAATGATCGGCAAAAAAGTGATATCGAAGAAGACGTATTGATCTTCTGCGTGATTGATAATGTAAGAAATCTGTTCAGGATGAAGTCGAGGGTTCACAGTATGTAAAACAGCGCCCGAGCCGGATACGGCGTAATAAATTTCCAAATGCCGATATCCATTCCACGCCAGAGTAGCGATGCGATCACCTAGCTTCACCTGTAATTTTTTGAGTGCATTAGCTAATTTTTTTGCTCGCTGATGACATTGAGTATAGTTGTATCGGTGGATATCCCCTTCAACGCGACGCGAAACGATTTCGTTTTTGCCAAAATAGCGATCGGCATGTTCAATAATGCTGGAGATCAGCATAGGTTTATTCATCATCTGACCTAGTACCGGACTCGGTGCATAACCTGACATGTGCGCTCCTTAAATGTGTGACACGAAGATAAGATTTTTTGTATTGCTGAATAGCTAAATTAGAGTACTTGGTCGATTTTTGTACGACCGTTCTAATTCGTCAATCACTATTTTTTTTGCAAAGCAGCATTTATCAGTTGAAAAGTAAATTTATGTTTTTATCCCATAGCGAGATATTGCTTATGCAACCTATTGCAACGCAAAAAAAAGCATTAAAAAAAGTTCTCTTTTTTGTCACATGGCACTTTTAAAAAAGTAAAAAAGAGCAAAAAAAAACAGGAGCTAAACGAAATATTTCTCGTTTAACTCCCGCCATCTTAATTTTCACATCAAAATGTGATGAAAAACTCTCGATTTGCGCGTCTGTTTAAGTCCGCTTTGGTCTCAAATTAACGCCAGCACCAGTCACTGGCGCACCCGATTCTAAAACGAAACCGGCGTCCTTATCAGTACCCAAGGCTGCCACCAAATACGGCATCACTTCTTTCAAGGTTGCCATTAAGGTCCAAGGCGGATTGAGGATAAACATACCACTACTATGAAGACCAAAGCCGTCGGGTGTGGGACCGCTGATTGAGAGTGTCACATTTAACCAATCTTTGCTCGGAAGGCGCTTTAGCTTTTCTGGTAGTTGTCGTGATTCTTGACGATTTAAAACAGGATACCAAATTGCATAGGTGCCTGTCGGAAAGCGTTTTAAAGCATCTTCTAAGGCAACCTTGACGCGACGATAATCGTCTTTTACCTCGTATGGAGGGTCGATTAACACCAAACCTCTGCGCGATGGGGGTGGCAATAATGCCTTCAGACTTTCAAATCCATCACCATCGGAAATTATTACGCGCTTGCCACGAACCGTCGGCCGATGACCTTGCTCAGCAGCGTGCGCGTCAAGTTTTCTAAAATTCTCGCTGAGGATCTTTATCTCACTTGGATGCAATTCAAAGAGACGCAATCTATCTTGTTCTCTCATGATTTTATCTGCGCAATACGGTGAGCCCGGGTAATAACGCATCTTACCACTAGGATTCAACTCCTTAACGAGATCCAGATATTCACCAAGTGCCGAAGGCAGGTCTTTTTTATCCCAAAGCGGTGCGATGCCAGTTTCGAATTCCGCATTTTTACTGGCGTAGCCGCTGTCAAGTGAATACAAACCAGCCCCAGAATGCGTATCAACATACGTATATGCTGCATCTTTTTGGTTCATGTATTGCAGCAACTGAATTAATACAAAGTGTTTGAGCACGTCGGCGTGATTGCCGGCATGGAAGCCATGGCGATAGCTGAGCATGATGAATTTCCTATAAAAATGAAAGGCAACTTGCCGCTGCAAGTTGCCAAAAAATAACGTCAAAGATTGGTCTGCCCAGATTGCTAAATCATCATCAAACACCGAGGTCCTTTTGTAGAACAAGGTATTTCAACGGCGAACAGACAATTCACGGCAGATCTGTTTATTCTTATTGTTAAAAATTAGGTCAATCGACGCGTTTTCCCAGGATAATTAAATCCCGTTCTATGCCATCCAAAGTCGCGACACGTGGCATAGTAGCCCATGTTCCAAAACCGAATGCTTCGAACAATTTGAGGCTGGGAGTGTTATGCCCAAAGATAAAACCTAATAAAGTATGCACGGAGATCTTTGGTGCATGTTCAATCGCAAGTGTCAGGAAGCGTCGCCCTATACCTTGTCCTCGAGCATCTTCATGTAAATAAATCGATAACTCGGCGGTTCCGTTGTACGCTGGACGACCGTAAAAATTAGAAAAAGACAGCCAACCCGTTATTTTACCATCCCGCTCAGTTACCCATAACGGACGACGCTCTGGCGTATGATCATAAAACCAAGCATGACGCGATTCCACTGAAACGGGTTCGGTATCTGCAGTCACTTGCCGTGACGCGATGGTGGAATTATAAATTGCAACAATTTGCGGTAAATCTTCGAATCTGGCGATTCGATATGAAAATTCTTCAGCCATTTTCTTTTAAATAGTATGAGTTGCCCGACTAGAACGTATCGCAGTACCAAGTGCTTCTTCAACGCGCAGCCGTATCCGCTTCCCGCTCTCGTCATCAGGAAAATGCACCCCAATACCTTGCGATTTGTTATTACCTGCCCCGGCAGGAGTGATCCACGCAACTTTACCAGCAATCGGATATTTCGCAGGATCATCAAGCAAAGTCAAAATCAGGTAAATTTCTTCACCCAACCGATAGGTCTTGTTCGTTGGTACAAAAATGCCGCCATTTTTTAAAAATGGCATATAAGCCGCAAACAAAGCTGCTTTCTCTTTGATCGCCAACGACAATACTGATGGTCGATTAGGAGAATTTGGAATACCTGAATCTGATGCTAAATCGGACATTTTGTGTTTCCGCGGGTTTAAACGAAGAGTGCAGAATATTCCAGCAACATATCTTCTAAAAATAATTTGGCAGATAAAGGATGGCTCGCATTTGCCTGACGTTCATTCGTACTCTTTATAATCTTGAGTAAGGAATTCATCTCAACACGGCTTGCCAGCCCCTTTAATTCTCGTTCATAGCGTGGATGATACCGGATTCTTCCACTTTGTTTATAAGAAAATAGATCGTATTGCCAGCGCTGCATCCAGGCAACAGTCGTTGGCAAGTCCAATTTCTGCATTTTATCCGCCAATTTCAGACTACCGTCTGCGCTTGGCTTACTCAGTTGACGCAAAAAATCTTCTAAGTCTGTACGGCTATCTGATTGTGATAATTCCAAAGCAGCTAACGGTGCACCGCCTTGCTGAGCCAACCACATATCGGCATCTTTCACGCCCTGTCCTTGTAACCAGGACAACGCTTCTTCAGGCTCAGGCATTGCCAAAGCCATTTTGTGACAGCGCGACAATATGGTGGGTAATAGCTTGTCCAAACTGTCCGTCACCAAAATGAACACCGTCTCCGCACTGGGCTCTTCCAACGATTTAAGTAGCGCATTTGCTGCAGGAATATTGAGCGCATCTGCCGGATACAACACAATGACCCGCTTACCTTGTCGGTGAGTAGAAATATTCATAAAATCAGACAAAGCACGAATCTGATTGATGACGATTTCTTTTGAGGGCGCTTTACTTGGTTTACCAGCCTTTGGTGCTGCCTCAGCTTCAGGGTCACCGGTGGAAGCATCTTCCTCATCCAACAATTCCGGACGAACACGCCGATAATCCGGGTGGCTGTACTGGCTAAACCAACCGCAAGATCCACAACGCTGACATGCATGTCCTTGTGCATCTGGGTGATCACACAATAGCGACTGCGCCATTTGTTCAGCGAACAGGGTTTTACCAATTCCTTGAGGCCCATAGAGCAAAAAGGCGTGCGGCAAGCGATCTCGCAAAGATTGAAAATAATCCCATGCGTTTGATTGCCAGGTAAAGAGCGGGTTACTCATCAGGGAACTATCGCCTTTTGAATGAGAGCATCGATTAATTTGTCTAATTCTTGCCGGATAGTAGCGATACTTTGAGTCGAATCTATAATGCAGAATCGATCTGGAAACTCGGCGGCACGACGAAGATACTCGTTCCGTGTGTCGGCGAAAAAATCGGCTTTTTCTTGCTCGAATTTATCCAATTGTCGCGTAGCGTCCAACCGCGCTCTGGCAACGTCGAGGGGCACGTCAAATAAGAACGTTAAATCCGGTTGCAGATCTGGATGCACCCATTGTTCAAGAATATTAAGTTTATCCAGAGACAAATGACGCCCTCCCCCTTGATAAGCAAAACTGGCATCGGTAAAGCGATCAGAAATGACCCAGTCACCTCGCGCAAGAGCGGGGTCGATTAACTGTGCAATGTGTTCGCGGCGTACAGCAAACATGAGCAAAGCCTCGGTCTCAAGGTGCATTTTTTGTTGCAGTAGTAATTCTCTCAGCGTTTCTCCCAAAGGAGTGCCGCCCGGTTCTCGCGAGCAAATAACGTTGATACCGTATGTTTTTAAGGCCGTCTGCAAGCGCTCTGCGACATAAGCGATGTGAGTGGATTTTCCAGCACCATCGATGCCTTCAAAACTGATGAATTTTGCTTTTGGTTTCATTATTTAAATATTTAAATATTTTTTTAGCGCTGATACTTATTTACTGCGCGATTATGCTCACTCAGATTCACTGAGAAAACACTGGTTCCATCACCACGGGCGACAAAATACAAGGCTTCGCTCTGCGCCGGATTTAATGCGGCAGTTAATGAGGCAAGACCCGGCAAAGAAATCGGCGTCGGAGGCAAACCGGGACGTGTATACGTGTTAAAAGGCGTATCGGTCAGCAAATCCTTTTTATGAATTTTGCCCTGATAATGCTCCCCCATTCCATAAATCACTGTGGGATCAGTTTGCAGCAGCATGCCACTCTTGAGCCGATTTGCAAACACAGCAGAGATCATCGACCTTTCGGACTTCTGCCCGGTTTCTTTTTCTATAATTGAGGCCATGATCAACGCTTCATAGCTATTTTTAAATGGCAGCCCGGGAGAACGAGCTTCCCATGCTTCGTTCAGGCGTTTGATTTGCGCGTTATATGCTTGCAAGTAAATTTGCAAATCGCTGGTACCTTTTGCAAACAGATACGTATCCGGAAAAAACAAGCCCTCAGGCGCGCTCTTGTCCGCGTTGAGCTTTTTCATTAGTTCAGCATTCGACAACGCCTTGGTATCGTGTTTTAAATCGGGACTATTATCGATAGCCTTACGCATTTGGGCGAAATTCCAGCCTTCGATAATTGCTACCGCGCCAAATGAAAATTCACCATTCACAATTTTATCTAATAATTGCAATGGCGTTTTACCTGGCTCTAACTCGTATGAGCCTGCCTTAAGTTTATTTGCTTTACCTGTTCCTCGGGCCAGCAATTCAAACAGAATAGCAGGTGCTGGAATACCTGCATCTTGCATTTGACGTGCTACGCTACGAACACCGCTTCCCGGCTTGATCACAAAATCTATTGGCTTGCCGCCTGTGTCTATCACTTGACCAGACCAATAGACGATGCCACCGATCGTCGCAGCAATCAATAACAGTCCCAATATAAAAAGATTTCGAATCAAACTCATAGTCTAGATTATTTTTGATTAACTGGTGATCAATGATGCCACAAGCATTGCATTGGCTCATCGGGTCATTGGGTCAGGCTTCCCAAATTAAGAGTTGCCGGCACATTATTACACTGGAGGCTGCGTCATTTATTGAGTAAACGCTATATTTAAACAATTTGTAAAATTGACGTCAGCCATTTTTTGTACAGGCTACTATAATGCGCATCATTTGACGGAGACCGTATTGTAAAGCCATCGTACCAATAAGTTAAGGGACTTAAGGCAAGTTAAGCTGGGATTGGCGTTTATCTGTATGCTACTGATTTTAAGGCATCGTCGATAACGGGTCAGTTTGAATAGGCAAAACTGCCGGTTTGCGTGGTAGAAATAGTTACATAGAAAGTACAAAAATTATGTCGCAAAAATTTTTAGCTGAAGAACAACGTGCCAAATTCGATATTGAATTAGCGGCATTGCCATCCATTTGGGAAACCCCAGCGTTTGCGTCTGGTTACCTAAGCTTGCTTTCAAACTCAGGGCTCATTTTAGCTGCGGGTGATGATTCTGCAAGTTTCCTGCACAATCAATTAAGCAATGACGTAGAGCATCTCACGAATTCTACGGTACGGCGTGCGGCTTATTGCACCGCCAAGGGTCGGATGCTGGCAAGTCTCCTCTATTGGCAGACCACTGAAGGCATCTTGCTACAGTTGCCGCTGGACGTACTGCCGTCTATTCAAAAGCGTTTAAGCATGTTTGTGTTGCGTGCAAAAGTAAAATTAAGCAATGAAAGCGCCAATTTTGTCGTTTTCGGCATCGGCGGAGAGCGCGCTGAAACGAGTCTATCAAGCTGGTTCCCAACACTGCCCTTGGAAGTCAACACCCAGGTCAGCAACGAATTTGGCACGCTGATACGGTTTAATGAGGCGCATCAATCACCACGTTTTCAGTGGATATGCCCGATTACAAATGCACAAGATGCCTGGAAAAATTTAGGCGTCCATCTGACAGCTTGTAACAAGAAAGACTGGGAATTGGCCGAAATTAATGCAGGTATTCCTTGTGTGACTGCAAAAACACAAGAGAAATTCGTTCCGCAGATGATCAACTTCGAACTCATTGGCGGCGTCAATTTCAGAAAAGGATGCTATCCCGGCCAGGAAATCGTCGCCCGCAGCCAATATTTAGGCAAACTAAAACGACGCATGGCTCTGGCCAAGATAAGTGCCAGCGGTTTGATAGAAGGCACAGAAGTCTTCAAGGAGATCGATCCTTCCCAACCGTGCGGCACGATCGTCAACGTCACAAGTATTGACGACAACAATAGCCTTGCACTCATAGAAATGAGTCTGGCTGACCAGGAGCAAGGTGGAATTCATTGCGGCAGCGTCGATGGACCGATGGCGACTTTATTGCCGTTACCCTATGAAATCAGGGATATCACACAATAACTCGTCCGGTCACCCGGTCGGTCGGTCAGTCGGTCGATCACTTCGCGCCCATTGATCGACACTTATACACCCATGAGTATATAAATTACCCCTTTATTTTATCTTGATATATCAGGTTATTTCTTACATACTCCCTTTATTCCCTGAATTTCTTTAGATGCGCTTTTTATAAATCAACTTAATGCTTAAAACCAAATGAATTGCTACGTTTACTTTAAAGCGAAAGTTGAAAATGAGAATGCAATCATGCATGCTGAACATGTTTTGCGTTCTCATTTGCAGCTAAAATATCGCCTCGACATGTCGCTCCAAAGACGACCAGAACCCGAGAACGTTTTGCATACGTGGATGGAAGTCTATAAAGATATACCAGCGAATTTTGAAGAGGTGTTAGCAAATGCAGTGCAGCAAACAACTTTGTCTGATTTGCAGTACAGTGAGCGTCATGTTGAATATTTTTTGAATGTCGAAGCATGTGCCTGATTGTTTTTGCCTGGAAATTACTCCCTTGCAGCCCTTTGGTTGTGGCTGCCAATCGTGATGAATTTTATGATCGTCCTGCCAGCCCGGCAAATTGGTGGGCTGATTCGCCGGAAATATACGCAGGCCGCGATTTACAATCAGGCGGCACCTGGTTGGGTATGCAAAGTGCGCAAGATGGTTCGCCGGCAAAAAAATTTGCTGCAATTACCAACGTCAGAGCTCCCTCAGAGAAACGTGAAGACGCGCCATCACGCGGCGAACTCGTTGCAAATTATTTGCGTTCTGACCTATCCGCACAAGAATATATCGCCAAGATAAAGGGGAACGTTGACGACTACAATGGCTTTAATTTATTGGTGGGAGATCAAAACGACCTTATTTGGTTTTCGAATCGGCAGCTCGACAACCCTAAGAATGGCGTGCCGCTTCCCGCAGGAATTTACGGCGTCTCAAATGCCGCACTCGACACTTGCTGGCATAAAGTCGTACGTACCAAAGCAGAGTTTGCCAGCTTAATCTGTCAGCTTGCGCCTGAAGATGCCTTCTTTGAAATGTTGGCCAATACTACGCAAGCCCCTGATTGTCGCTTGCCAGACACTGGCGTCTCGTTTGAAATGGAACGTCTGCTCTCCGCCCCCTGCATTGTATCCGAGGGCTATGGAACAAGAGTTTCTACCCTGGTGAAAATTCATGCACACCAGCCTGCCGAGTTTCATGAAAAGGTTTTACGATAGAAAAAATTGACGCTTATTTAAGCTTCGAAAAGCACATCCACATCACAACGAACGTAATGGAGAGCGCCAAAGTAGCCATGCCGCCACGCATTTTAAGCCGCACGGGAGAATGGCGTAAGCATAACCTAGGGCCTGCAAACCACCTGGAGACGCGCCTCCAGGCTGATACCCAAGCAGATCTAACAAAGGTAAAGCGAGTCCGGCAGCTAGTGCCAGATTCATCTTTCCGGCCCAACTCCAGGCGCCGAAATAACTGCCTTCATACTTTTCACTATGCCCCGCATGATTAATGACTGCCGCCAACAATGCTGGAGGCAAGGCCAAATCAGCCCCCAATGAAAAGCCAGTAAATACACAAATCAAACCAAACCCAACTAGAGCATCGGCTGGCAAATTGTATGCCCAGATAAAACTAATGATTGTCGTCAGCATTGATAGAAGCCATGCATCACGTTCGTGCGTCTTCCTCGCAAACGCAATCCAAAACGGCATCGAAACAGCGGCCGCAAGAAAATAGATCAAGAGCAAATATCCAGATTGCGCCCCCAAATGCATTCGGTCTTTCGTAAAGAATAAAAATAAGGTCGCGGGGATAGCCGCAGCAATCCCATTGAGAACAAAGACCGTAAATAATCGTCTGAACTGCATGTTCATAAACATTTCTGACCACGCCAGCGCGACATTTTTCTGCTCAAGCTGACGATAAATCCTTGGCGTCCAGCGCAATAGACACGCAGCAGAAATTAGCAAGCTCGTAGCAAGCAGCCAGGAAAGCCAGGAAAAACTCGCCAATTGCCCCATCAAGGCTGCACTTAAAACACCCAACAAACCGCAGCTTTCACGTACAGCACTGATACGCAAGCGTTCGCCAGGCGATTGGGTCAGTGCTGCGCCCCAAGCTTGATAAGCAATACTTGCCAGACTAAAACCAGCATAAACCACAATCAAAGAAGCAAAGAACCACGCAAATAATGCGCCCCCGGAATCAACCATTGGATGAAACAATGCAACAAACCCGCCAATCAACAAAGGAATGGCGGCAATAATATAACGCTCATACCCTACCCCTGCCGGGCGCCTATCAATCAGTCCACCAATCAATGGATCAAAAAAAGCGTCTGCAATTCGTGAAACGAGCAGCGCAGAGCCAATTGCACTCAGAGAAATGCCAAAGTGTTCGGCATAAAATTGCGGCACATAGACGTAGATTGGCAATGCGACAAATGCCAGTGGAAAAGCCAGCAAACCATAGGCAACCAGCCTTGAAAAGTTTAAGTAATTCATCGCACCGTGACTCATGACTAAAAGCTTTCAAAGTAAAGGTCTGCTAACAACTCGAGCAAGTCAAAAAAATTAAAAAAGCGCGGTCATTATTCCATGAACGCGCTTTTATGTTTTTTACCACTTCACTGAATGGAACAGAAGGCAACTAGCAGCAATTGCAAATTTTATAAAGAAAAATTTAGCTCAAATTTTCCAGACGTAACTTTGTTACCTGACCAAAAATCGTTGGCAAATTTTCGATTTTTTCAATCGCAGCGACGATATTTTTCTCTTTCGTTTGATGCGTCAAAATAATGATGTCGGTGCGAGTTTCACCGTCACCAGGCTCTTTTTGCAACATTGCATCGATCGAAATATTCAGATCAGCGAGAATACGGGTGACATCGGCCAAAACGCCAGGGCGATCTTCGACATGCATGCGCAAATAATAGCTCGTCACCACTTCCGACATCGGCAAAATCGGCAAATCACTAATCGCACCAGGTTGGAATGCCAGATGCGGAACACGGTGCTCAGGATCGGCGGTAGCAAGGCGCGTGATATCGACCAAATCAGCGATCACGGCTGACGCCGTTGGCTCTGAACCAGCACCCTTGCCGTAATACAGTGTCGCGCCAACCGCATCACCTTGTACCAACACGGCATTCATCGCGCCTTCGACATTCGCGATCAGACGCTTGGACGGAATTAAGGTCGGATGAATCCGCAACTCAATCCCGTCTGCTGTGCGTTTAGCAATACCGAGCAATTTAATCCGGTAGCCAAGTTCTTCCGCATAACGAATATCGTTCGCCTGTAATTTAGTAATGCCTTCAACGTGGGCTTTATCAAACTGCATAGGAACGCCAAAGGCAATCGATGCCATGATGGTTGCTTTATGACCGGCATCCACACCCTCAATATCAAAAGTAGGATCTGATTCGGCATATCCCAACGCTTGGGCTTGCTTCAAGACCGTGGCAAAATCCAGACCCTTATCCCGCATCTCAGACAATATAAAATTGGTCGTGCCATTGATGATGCCCGCAATCCATTCGATGCGATTGGCTGTCAAGCCTTCACGTAAAGCCTTGATGATAGGAATACCACCTGCTACTGCCGCTTCAAAAGCCACCATCACGCCGTTTTTATGCGCCGCCGAAAAAACTTCATTTCCATGAATTGCCAACAGTGCTTTATTGGCTGTGATGACGTGTTTGCCATTCGCGATTGCTTGCAAGACTAAGTCTTTGGCGATACCGCAACCACCAATCACTTCCACTACGATATCAATATCAGGGTGATTTACCACCAACAATGGATCACTGACCACCTCAACACTGTCACCGACAATGCTACGTGCGCGCTCAACATTTCGGGCTGCGACCATGACAATTTCAATCGGACGTCCGGCGCGACGAATAATTTCTTCCTGATTGCGCTTCAATACATGGAATGTGCCGGTACCGACAGTGCCTATGCCTAACAGACCTACTTTGATTGGTTTCATATCTTTTAAACAGTAAAAAAAACAGTAAAATTAAATTAAATTAAATTAAATTAAATTAGTTAGTGCCGTGGCGTTTTCGATAACCTTCTAAAAAGTGATCAATACGTCCAAATGCCTCAGTCAAATCATCCGTATTTGGCAAGAAAACGACCCTGAAGTGGTCAGGTTTGATCCAATTAAAACCTGTTCCCTGTACCAACAACACACGCTGCTCGGTGAGCAATTCGTGAATAAATTCCTGGTCATCCTTGATTGGGTAAACCTCAGGATCCAGTTTCGGAAACATATATAACGCAGCTTTTGGCTTAACACAGGTAACGCCTGGAATCGCCGTTAATAATTTGTGGGCTAAATCCCGTTGCTTTAATAAACGCCCACCAGGTCCGACCAGATCCTGAATACTTTGATATCCACCCAAGGCCGTCTGAATAGCGAACTGACCTGGCGCGTTTGCGCAAAGCCGCATCGAGGCAAGCATATTCAAGCCCTCAATGTAGTCTTTCGCATGTCGTTTTTCACCCGATATCACCATCCAACCCGCGCGATAACCGCATGAACGATAATTCTTTGACAGGCCATTTAACGTCAAAAACAGGACGTCATCCGCCAACGAAGCGATTGACACATGCTGCGCTTCAGCATACAAGGTCTTATCGTAAATTTCATCGGCAAAAATAATCAATTGATGCTGTCGAGCAAGATCGACAATTTGTTGCAACACAGGCACCGGATATAAAGCCCCCGTCGGGTTATTCGGATTAATAACGACGATGGCCTTCGTATTTGGTGTAATTTTGCTTTTGATATCATCAATATCTGGCATCCAGTCTGCCGATTCATCGCAAACATAGTGCACTGGCTTGCCACCTGAGAGACTGACTGCGGCTGTCCAAAGCGGGTAATCTGGTGCAGGCACTAAAACCTCGTCGCCGTTATTGAGCAAGGCATTCATCCCCATCACGATTAATTCTGACGCACCATTTCCGATGTAGATATCCTCTATGGTCACGCCATGAATTTTCTTTTCCTGCGTATAGTGCATGATCGCTTTGCGCGGTGCAAACATACCTTTGGAATCGGTATAGCCAGCCGCGTTATGCATATTGCGGATCATGTCTTGCACAATTTCATCCGGCGGATCGAAATTAAACACCGCCAGATTGCCGATATTTAATTTGATGATCTTGTGACCCTCATCCTCCATCTGCTTGGCTTTTTCCATGACCGGACCACGAATGTCGTAACACACGTCAGCTAATTTTTGTGATTTTTGTATGGGACGCACTAGCAGATTCCTTCTTTTCATTAAGCTTGCATATAGTCAGCGAGCATGGCATTTTTCAACCACGTTTGCTGCACTGCCGAACAAAGCATTTTGCACAAGGAATGCTGTTTAATCAAACTGTTTTAGGTTTATTTGTCGTTCAATAACAATATTTATGACTCTACAGATGCGCAAGAAATAAGCTTATATGTAATTTAATCGGAAATTAAATCACTCATTCAACTGTAATCAACTGCAATCAACTGCAAATACAGTCAATCTGCATCGTTAGCAAAACGTATTCAACTTCAGCCGCAAACCTTCAACCTCCCTTTTTGCACTTTCTTCTTGGGAACATTTTTCGGCACAAGCCCGCAATTTGGCTACGTACCCTCTCCCATCAAAATGGAATAAGAGATGCCGAGTCCTCAGCGAGAAATTGCTTACATCCCGTACATAACGACTGGAAACTAGTTCGAAAACCTTAAAAAACGCTACAATGCCGCACTT
Source organism: Undibacterium sp. SXout20W (assembly GCF_049340285.1). Classification (NCBI taxonomy): domain Bacteria; kingdom Pseudomonadati; phylum Pseudomonadota; class Betaproteobacteria; order Burkholderiales; family Oxalobacteraceae; genus Undibacterium; species Undibacterium sp. SXout20W. The sequence goes on from NZ_JBMPPH010000003.1 coordinate 85,533, forward strand.
GCCAGGCACATTAATAAGCAGAGAGCCAGACTTATGAAGCTACATTCAACCCAAACCCAGCAATATCAGACCATCACAGGTTATGAATTGGATAGCGTCGAAATTAACGCAATTACTTTTAAACATAGTCTTATCGTTTTACCCGAATCGAAACCGGCCGATTGGCCTGTCACTCACTTTGATCACATTACCGTTGATCATGTCGCCCAGATTGAAGCAACCCAACCTGATGTCGTGATCCTTGGCACAGGCAATAAACAACGATTCATTCACCCACGACTGATCACGGCCTTAACTTCGCGCCGGATTGGCGTCGAGTGCATGGACAATCAGGCGGCATGCCGTACCTACAATATATTGATGGCCGAAGGTCGAAAAGTGGCACTTGCATTGATTATGGAAGCCGCATGAAGCAGCACGTCACTTCTCCCACTCTCCCTTTGGAATCGCCGCGCATTCTATGGACGTTGGCGATTAGTTTTTTATGCATCTGGTTTTATATGTTAGGTGCCAGGACCTTGGTTCCTACGGATGAAGGCCGTTATGCCGAAATGGCGCGCGAGATGCTCGCTACTGGTGATTGGATTACCTTACGGTTGAATGGCATCAAATATTTTGAGAAACCCCCACTTCAAAATTGGATGAATGCCTTAACTTTTGCTGTTTTTGGCGTCGGAGACTGGCAAGCGCGGCTGTGGACTGGTTTATGTGGCTTAATCGGCGTCGCTGCAGTTGGCTATACCGGACGTCAAATTTTTAGCGCTCGAGTTGGTTCGATCGCAGCAATAGTTCTTGGCTCCAGTTTTTATTGGGCAGGAATGGGGCATGTCAACTCACTTGATATGGGTTTGTCGGGCATGCTAGCCATTACAATGTGTGGATTGCTGTTAGGACAACACCAATCGGGTAGCGAAAAATTTAGACGCAATGCAATGCTGGCCTGCTGGATAGGAATGGCTTTGGCTACGATGTCCAAAGGTCTGATTGGATTTGTGCTGCCGGGTGCTGTATTGGTGATATACACGTTAATCACGCGGGATTGGGCGCTCTGGTCACGTTTGCAATTTGGCAAAGGCGTGTTACTGTTTTTCGCTATCACTGCACCGTGGTTTATTTTGATTGCAATACGCAATCCTGAACACCCGCACTTTTTCTTCATCCATGAACATATTCAACGTTTCACGAGTGATGTACATAAACGTGAAGGAGCGTGGTATTACTTTTTCCCGTTACTCGTGTTGGGGATAGTGCCTTGGATGGGGTTGTTGGTGCAGGGGCTATGGACTGGCATCAAGGAAAAATCACCTGGTTTTCAGCCCTTAAAACTTTTGCTGATCTGGTCTGTGTTTTTCTTTTTCTTTTTCAGCATTTCACATTCAAAGTTACCAGGCTACATCTTGCCGATTTTCCCTGCATTAGCATTGATGATCGCGGTCTATCTAGAAAAATGCTTACCCAAAGCACTCAAAATTGCTAGTGCTTTATTTGGCGCATTAGGAATGATTGGCTTAATTTTCAGTCTTTCGCTGCTCTTCAAGATTGTTCAACTAAGCAAAAATCCGTACGAAATTCCGCTTTATGATCATTATGCACCGTGGGTGGCTGTTGCTAGCTGTATCGTCATCGCCGGCAGTCTGATCGCCTGGTTTTATGCAAACAAGGGAAAATCAGGGAAAGATTTTTCGATCATTGTTCTGGCAGCAGCTGGATTTTTAGCAGGGCAAATCGCGTTTTTAGGGCATGATCCTTACGGAAAATACATCGCAGGTACAGCTCACATCGCGGCGATTAAGGCTGAATTAAAAACACCAGAAACGCCCATTTATGCGGTAGGCCGGTACGAACAAGCACTGCCATTTTATTTGCAACGTACGATGACCCTAGTTGAATTTCCGGATGAACTAGCCTTTGGTCTCGAACAACAACCTGAATTATGGATACCTAAACGAGACGATTTTGTGAGGCAATGGCTGATGCACGAACAAAAAGGCGAACCCGCGGTTGCCATATTACGCACCGACGTCTATCAGGATTTGCAGCAGCGTCAATTGCCAATGCGACTGATAGGGCAAGACCCAAAACGGGTGATTATCGCTACAACCCGATAACCAACCAGACAACTACCAGCAGTACCAGCAGTACCAGCAGTACCAGCAGTACCAGCAGTACCAGCAGTACCAGAAAACTTACAACAATCATTAAGAAATATTATGAATCTTGCTACCTTTGGCTTCATCATCACTGGCATCTTGCTCAATGCCGTCGCACAAGTTTTACTCAAAGCTGGCACCAGGGCCGTTGGTGCTATTCATCTGAATGCTGAAAACTGGTTTTCAACAGGCTTGCAATTAGCGACGCAATTGCCCATTATTGGCGGTTTGACTTGCTACGTCATTTCCGTTGTGGTCTGGATTATTGCATTATCAAGAGTCGACGTGTCCATTGCCTATCCAATGTTGTCAATAGGTTATATCGTTGCAGCGATTGGCGCATGGTACTTTTTAGGAGAAGTCATTTCTATGCAAAGAATTGTGGCAATTTGCATCATTATTTCTGGTGTTGTACTTCTTGTAAAAAGCTAATTCAGTAATAAATAGAGGGAGTATGCAAGACGTTTTACGCTTAAATCAAGGTAAATAAAGACTTTTGGGCACATACTTTCATATACACCACCCAGTATTGTTAAATAATAAATCAACCAGTGTACTTGCAACCTATTTGATGCACGACATTTGAGAATAAAAAAGGATCGTTATGAGTGACGCATTAGCATTTTTACCTTTTACCAAACCGACAATGGACGAAGAAACCATTGCCGCGGTTGCCGATGTGATGCGCTCTGGCTGGATGACCAGCGGCCCAAAAGTGCAGGCATTGGAAGCCCAACTTTCAGAATATTTTGGCGGACGCCCTGTTCGCACGTTCAACTCTGGTACCTGCACGATGGAAATAGCCCTGCGCATCGCTGGTATCGGTGCGGGTGATGAGGTTATTACGACACCAAATTCATGGGTTGCAACCGCAAACGTGATCATCGAGACAGGCGCAACGCCTGTTTTTGCCGATATCGATCCAAAGACCCATAATATCGACCTGGCCAAAGTAGAAACAGCAATTACCCCACGCACCAAAGCAATCATTCCAGTACACATGTGCGGCTTGCCATGTGACATGGATAAATTGTATGAAATTGCTCGCAAATATAATTTGCGGGTGATTGAAGATGCAGCGCAGGCTATTGGTTCCAGCTGGAAAGGACAGCGCATCGGCTCTTTTGGTGACTTCGCTTCTTTTAGCTTTCAAGTAAATAAAAACATCATGACTGGCGAGGGCGGCTGCCTTGTTTTAAATAACGCCGAAGAAGCCAGACTTGCAGAAAAATATCGCCTGCAAGGTGTCACCAGAAGTGGTTTAGACGGCATCGATGTCGATGTTTTAGGTGGAAAATTCAACATGACTGATATCGCTGGCGCTATCGGTTTAGGCCAAATGAAACATTTGGCTGAATTTAATGCTAAACGTCTCGAATTGGCCAAGCACTACTTTGATCAATTTGGCCCTGATTTCGAAGCTAAAACAGGCGCCGAATTACCGGTTGCCGATTTTGAGAACTCCAACTGGCATATGTTCCATCTGGTTTTGCCAGACCATATCAACCGTGCGACATTTATGCAGCAAATGCTGGATGTCAAAATTGGACTGGGCTACCATTACCGCGCTATCCACTTATTTACTTACTATCGTGAACGTGGCTTTACCGATGGCATGTTTCCTATTGCTGAACGGATCGGCAAACAGATCGTTACCTTGCCATTATTCCCGACAATGACAAAGGCCGATGTCGAAAGAGTCGTGTCTGCGGTAAAATCCCGCCTTCTTTGATATTTGCATGCGTCCACAATGAAACCCGAACTCTCCGTCGTCATCCCCGTCTATAACGAAGAAGCTGGACTAGCCAAGCTTTTCGAGCGACTCTACCCTGCCCTTGATACTTTAGCAGCGCGTGGCATTAGCTATGAAATCGTGTTCGTCAACGATGGAAGTCGTGATAACACTGCGGTTATTTTGTCCGATCAATTCCGGTTGCGCCCGGACGTTACGCGTGTTGTACTTTTTAACGGTAATTACGGCCAGCACATGGCGATTCTTGCTGGCTTCGAAGCGACGCGTGGCGATATCGTTGTTACGCTAGATGCTGATTTGCAAAATCCACCCGAAGAAATTGGTGCGTTGGTCGACAAAATGCGTGAAGGCTACGATTATGTTGGTTCAATTCGACGCAAACGTCAGGACAGCGCATGGCGCACCTACGCATCCAAAGCAATGAATCGCTTCCGCGAAAAAATCACCCGCATCAAAATCACTGACCAAGGCAATATGCTGCGCGCCTACGGCCGCAACGTCATCAATTTGATGAATCAATGCAGTGAAGTCAATACGTTTGTACCTGCATTAGCCTACACATTCTCACGTAAGCCGACGGAGATCATTGTCGAACACGAAGAACGCTCTGCGGGCGAATCAAAATACTCACTTTACAGCTTAATTCGCCTCAATTTCGATCTGATGACTGGCTTCTCCATCATGCCATTACAATGGTTTTCGATGTTAGGCATGATTTTATCGCTGTTGTCAGGTGGACTGGTGTGGTTGCTATTAATTCGTCGTTTTATCTTCGGTGCTGAAGCAGAAGGACTGTTCACTCTATTTGCGATCGCTTTCTTTATGATGGGCGTGATCTTATTTGGCATTGGACTGTTAGGGGAATATGTTGGTCGGATTTACCAACAAGTACGCGGGCGGCCACGTTATGTCGTGCAAACCATATTACAAGACGACAATATCAGTCAGCCATAAACGATCGCCAGTTGAAGGAAGTATGATCATTCGTTCCGACAATTAAGACAAATATCAGAGAATCATAGATGAATCAAACTCCTACTACCGCCGTTGTTTTTGCCTATCACAATGTTGGTGTCCGCGCGATTAAAACCTTATTAGCCCGAGGCATCCAGATAAAATTAGTCGTTACGCACGAAGACAACCCCGCGGAAACGATATGGTTCGAGTCAGTGGCTGCTTTGTGTAAAGAGCACCGAATAGAAAGTATTGCGCCCGCCGACCCTAAAAGTGATGATCTGAAAAAACGCATCACTGAAGCCGCACCTGATTTCATTTTCAGCTTTTATTACCGGCATATGCTGCCAATTGACTTGCTAGCACTGGCAAAACGTGGGGCGTATAACTTGCATGGTTCTCTATTGCCAAAATACCGTGGACGCGTGCCAGTCAATTGGGCAGTTTTACATGGCGAAACAGAAACTGGCGCCACATTACATGAAATGGCAGCAAAACCAGATGCTGGCGTGATCATAGCGCAAACATCCGTACCCATTTTGCCGGACGATACCGCCTACGAAGTCTTTGGAAAACTCACTGTTGCTGCTGAGCAAACATTGTGGACGGCAATTCCACAATTAGTAAATGGGACCGCCGTACCCCTCCCTAATATTCTGTCAGAAGGAAGTTATTTTGGCGGACGTAAGCCAGAAGACGGCAGGATAGATTGGAATCAATCATCAAACCAAGTCTACAACTTGCATAGAGCAGTCGCCCCACCCTACCCAGGTGCCTTTTTTGAACAATTTGGTCATAATTTCATTATCGAAAAAGCACGTTTATCAGATTTATCCGCTGCAAATTTGCAGACAGGCTTACATGTAGTAGATAATGTCGTTTTTGGCGTGTGTGGCGACGGTCGCGCATTGCGTATTATCGAATTACGCTGTGATGGCAATCCCATTACAGCAAAAGAATTGCAGCAATTGACACAACAAAATGCATAGGCTGTATCGCAGTTGAATCAATACATCGCAGCAATCAACATTTACTTAAGAAGAACTCACCATGAAAAAAGTCCTCATTCTCGGCGTGAACGGTTTTATCGGTCACCATTTGTCCAAACGCATCCTCGAAACCACTGGCTGGGAAGTCTATGGCATGGACATGCAAACCGAGCGTTTAGGCGACATGATCAACCATCCTCGTATGCACTTTTTTGAAGGTGACATCACCATCAATAAAGAATGGGTTGAATATCATGTTAAAAAGTGCGACGTCATTTTGCCTTTAGTTGCCATTGCAACACCTTCAACTTACGTCAAACAACCATTGCGCGTTTTTGAACTCGATTTTGAAGCAAACCTGCCTATCGTTCGCTCTGCGGCAAAATACGGTAAGCATTTGGTGTTCCCTTCTACTTCTGAAGTTTATGGCATGTGCCATGATGAAGAGTTTGATCCGGAAGAATCTGAGTTAATCTGTGGCCCGATCAACAAACCACGCTGGATTTATTCTTGCGCAAAACAATTAATGGATCGCGTTATCTGGGGTTACGGCATGGAAGGTTTGAATTTCACGCTGTTCCGTCCATTTAACTGGATTGGTGCTGGCCTCGATAATATCAACACACCAAAAGAAGGCAGCTCACGTGTGGTGACACAGTTCTTTGGTCATATCGTTCGTGGTGAGAATATCTCTCTCGTTGACGGCGGCGCGCAAAAACGTGCTTTCACGTATATTGACGATGGTATCGACGCACTCATGCGCATTATCGACAATAAAGATGGCATTGCCACCGGAAAAATTTACAACATTGGCAACCCGACCAACAACTATTCGATTCGCGAGTTAGCACACATGATGTTGGATCTGGCAACTGAATATCCTGAATACGCAGAATCAGTCAAAAAAGTACAACTGACAGAAACAACTTCTGCTGCGTACTATGGCAAAGGCTATCAGGACGTTCAAAATCGTGTTCCTAAGATCACAAACACCTGTGAAGAACTCGGCTGGAAGCCAGTTACTACTATGCAGGATACAATGCGTAATATTTTTGACGCGTACCGTTCGCAAGTCGCAGAAGCTCGCGCACTGATGGACTAATTTGTTTTACCGTTAAAAAGCCTACATGCCTTCTATCGTTCTCAAGATCGACGTTGATACTTATCGTGGCACCAAAGAAGGCGTACCAAATCTGGTGCGCCTTCTGACGAAACATCAGGCGGGTGCCACCTTCCTCTTTTCTTTGGGTAAAGATCATACTGGCTGGGCGTTGCGTCGCGCATTCCGTCCTGGCTTTTTTCAAAAAGTGTCCCGCACGTCCGTCGTCGAACATTATGGTATTAAAACCTTGATGTACGGCGTATTTTTGCCGGCGCCAGATATCGGCGCATGCACGGCCGAAATGCGGGCGGTACAACAGGCTGGATTCGAATGCGGGATTCACACGTGGGATCATGTCGTCTGGCAAGACAATGTGCGTCAGCGTGGTTCTGAGTGGACGCATCACCAATTAGAGCAAGCTCACAGTAAATTCAAGCAAATTTTTGGAACGGCACCTGCCACTCACGGTGCAGCTGGTTGGCAAATGAACTCTTTTGCGTTTCAGAAATTAGATCAGTTTGGGATGCGTTACGCGTCTGATGGGCGTGCCATGCTCAATGAAGATGGCAGTTTGGCAAATCCAACCTACGGACCTTACAGACTTGCGCTGAAGGAAGGTGTTTGTTCATGCATACAGATGCCAACAACCCTGCCAACGCTCGATGAATTGTTAGGGCGCATAATTAATGACGTCGAAATCACGACGGGTAATATTGCGAGTCACATACTCCAGTTGACCAAAGACCCTAGAGATCATGTGTTTACTCTGCATGCAGAGCTTGAAGGCCAAAAACTTGCCCCCATATTCGAACAATTGCTGACTGGTTGGGCTGAGCAAGGATACCATTGCATATCGATGGCTTCCTACTATGACACCATTCAAAACACCGACTTACCCATGTATCCGCTGTCCTGGGCAACATTGCCGGGGCGCTCAGGAGAATTGGTCGCTCAGGTCTGATCTGTCAGCGGCTATTTCTCCCAACCATAATTAAGGAGATCACAGTGGCTGACACCCCCTCTGCACTAAATTGCCTGGTACCAGATTTTTCCGCCACCATGACTGGTGGTAAAACATTTGAACTAAAAGAATACTCTGGTAAAAATATCGTTATTTATTTTTACCCAAAAGACAACACTCCGGGCTGCACGACTGAGAGTATTGCGTTCCGCGATTTGCACCCACAATTTCTTGAAAAAAATACGGTTGTTTTTGGCGTGAGCCGCGACAGCCTTCGCTCACACGAGGGTTTCAAAAATAAACTGGCGCTGTCCTTTGAACTCATTAGCGATCCTGACGAAACACTCTGCAACTTGTTCAATGTCATGAAAATGAAGAATATGTATGGAAAACAAGTAAGAGGCATAGAACGTAGCACGTTTGTGATTGACGCCACGGGTAAATTAGTGAAAGAATGGAGAGGCGTCAAAGTCGCAGGACACGTTGATGATGTACTTGAATTTGTGAGCGCCCAAACCTAATTGAACTCGCCAGAATTTATATTGAATAAAGCCGCCAATGGCAAAACCAGCTTTTCGCTGGTGATGCCATAGCGGCTTTTAATTTTTTTTGCTCTCACTTTTTGATTGAGGTTTTCATGCCATTGCCTAAAATGCCGACAAAACCAGCCGCTTTGCTTTCTCCAAAAGAGTATCCAAAAGCAGATAAAGGCAAGCCCGTAAAAGCACTTAAAGCCACATTGCCTGAAAAGACTAAACCGGAAAATTCTACCAATACACAGCGAAAAAAGCCTGTTTCCACAACCTTGCCTGCTACACCAAAGGTCACAATTCCTGTCGCTACAAGAACCACTTCTACCCCCGTAGCAGTGCCAGCCGTCGTTGCTGCAACCAAAAATAAAACATCATCGAATCCAATTAAGTCTGGCACCAGCCGTGCCGCAGATAAATCTGGCGTAACTAAGTTATTCGTGCTCGATACTAATGTATTAATGCATGATCCAACATCGCTGTTCCGCTTCGAAGAACACGATGTTTACTTACCGATGATTACTCTGGAAGAGCTCGATGATCATAAGAAGGGAATGTCTGAAGTTGCACGTAATGCGCGCCAGGTATCGCGCTCGTTAGATGCGCTGGTCGGCGATATTGATCACCACGAGATTGAAAAAGGTATTTTGTTATCGAAATTAGGTAACAAGGATGCCGGTGGACATTTGTACTTCCAGACGAAATTGCAGATCGGCGCATTGCCACCCGGCCTACCTCAGGGTAAAGCAGACAATCAAATTCTTGGCGTGGTTCGCGCACTCGAACAGGAATTTCCCGGCCGCCCTATCGTGCTGGTATCGAAAGATATCAACATGCGTATTAAAGCCCGTGCCATGGGTTTGCCAGCCGAAGACTACTTCAATGATCATGTTTTAGAAGACTCAGATCTTTTGTATTCAGGCATTGTGCAGTTACCGGATGATTTTTGGAATAAACATGGCAAAGGCATAGAAACCTGGCAAGAAAATAAAAATGGCCTGAGCAGCACTTTTTACCGCATTACGGGTCCAGTCATTCCTAGTTTATTAGTCAATCAATTCGTCTATCTGGAACCAAAAAACGGAGAAGCATCGTTTTATGGACAAGTGCGTCAGATCAACGGCAAAACTGCTGTTCTGCAAACATTGCGCGATTACGGACATATCAAACACAGCGTCTGGGGTATTACTTCACGCAACAGAGAGCAGAATTTTGCACTTAATTTACTGATGGATCCTGAATGTGATTTTGTCACTTTGCTTGGTCAGGCAGGTACTGGCAAGACATTATTGGCACTGGCCGCAGGTTTAGCGCAAGTACTTGAAACCAAAACTTATAATGAAATCATTGTCACACGCGTCACAGTGCCAGTTGGAGAAGACATTGGTTTCTTACCAGGAACCGAAGAGGAAAAAATGTCACCTTGGATGGGTGCATTTGATGACAATCTAGAGGTACTTAACAAATCTGACAATGATGCCGGGGATTGGGGTCGTGCAGCAACGCAGGACTTGATTCGCTCAAAAATTAAAATCAAGTCACTTAACTTTATGCGTGGCCGCACATTTGTCAATAAATTCCTGATTATTGATGAGGCACAGAATTTGACACCAAAACAAGTTAAAACATTGGTAACCCGCGCTGGCCCGGGAACGAAAATTATTTGCCTGGGCAATATTGCACAGATAGATACACCGTACCTGACCGAGGGATCTAGCGGCTTAACATACGTGGTAGATCGCTTTAAAGGGTGGGCACATAGTGGTCATGTCACACTGGCACGAGGTGAACGCTCTCGCTTGGCTGATCATGCGAGTGAAATTTTGTAATTACACATAATTTAAAAAAAAGCGCTGCATTGCAGCGCTTTTTTTATGTCTCCTGCAGAAAAATTTTAGGTGAGGTAGACTCTTGCCTAGGCAACGATTTATTGCAATCATGAACCACGAAATCCCCTCAGTACAATTTGACGCGACAAAGATCGAAGATAGCGTTGGCTATCTTTTGGCAAGAGCGAGGACAATGCTTTCTCAAGGCATTGATGAATCACTGCACTCTTTTGGTATAACGCACTCACAAGGTAGCGTGTTTATGATGTTGTCCATCGGCAAATGCGCCACTGCAGCAGAATTATCGCGCGAGTTATTTATTGATTCTGCTGCAATGAAACGCACCCTCGACAAATTAGAAGCAAAAGGTTTTATACAGCGAATTACTGACCCAAGTGACAAACGCTTGAATAAGCTCGAGTTGACTGCCGAAGGCAATGCTCTTGCGCAGAAACTTCCAGCCATTTACAAATCAGTACTAGACGTCGGCTTTACCGGTTTTTCTCAAGAAGAAATTGGTTTTCTTAAGTGTTTACTAAGAAAACTTCTGGCAAACCGCGGCCTCTTAGAAACACGTTAAACATTATTAAAAAAAATAATTAATGTTAATTAAATCAACATTCAACATGTGAATGATCAGATATGAAGCCATCATATAAATACAAACTTAATTCGCGAAATATAATTCGTTTCGCATTGGTAACTGGTACCCTTTCGATATTATCGGCCTGTGTAAGTTTTAACGGCATAGAGAGTCAAGCAAAGCTCAAGCAAGTATCCGCCAGCAACAATTTTGATATTGATGGCCAACAAAATGGCCAATGGCCGGACAGTAATTGGGCAAAAAATATTGGTGGTCAACAACTACAAGACCTGATTAACTCCGCCCTGGCCAATAGTCCAAGTCTACAAATTGCTGCAGCACGCATCAATGCGGCAAAAGCAGCAAGCGACTATGTTGGCGCGAACAGATTGCCTAGCGTGAATGCAAGTTTCGAAAACACGTTTCAACGCTTTACTGAACATGGCTTGGTCCCTCCTCCGCTGGCTGGAAACTACTATTCAGACAATGAGTTCGCCATCGGCGTATCTTACGATGTGGATTTTTGGGGCAAACATAAGGCAGAAATGCGCAGCGCCCTCTCACAAGAGCAAGTCGCAGCAGCTGAACAGCAAAGTGCACGCTTAATCTTAAGTAACGCCGTTGCCCGCAGCTGGATCCAACTGTCACGCCAATATGCGCAACTCGAATTGAGTCAAAAGCAGTTAGCCATTCGTGAGAAATATGATCAGCTTATCGCTCAACGCGTCAAAGCTGGTTTAGATACAAAATCAGATATCCAGCAAGGTTTGATTCAGGTGTCAGCATTACAAAATGATATCTCTTCATGGGAATCAGCCATTGCATTGACACGCAATCAATTGGCGGCATTGCTGGGCGAAGAGCCTGCCCGTGGCGCACTCATCGCGCGGCCACAATATCAACCGTCACAAAACTTACAGTTACCAGCAAACCTCCCCTTAGAACTCCTCAGCCGACGTCCAGATATCGTCGCTGCGCGCTGGCGTGTAGAAGCCAACCAGAGCGATATCGACATCGGCAAAACTCAGTTTTACCCCAACATCAATATTATCGGGTTTGCAGGTTTATCAGACATCGGCACTGGAGCTGGCCTGGAGAATTTCTTCAAAAGTAGCAGCCTCATTCTCGGCGTTGGTCCTTCGATACATTTACCTATTTTTGAAGGTGGTCGCTTAAGAGCGCAGCTAAAAAATAAAGTCGCCAACTACGATGTTGCAGTCGCCACTTACAATCAGAGTCTGACGGACGCATTACATGACGTCGCAGATCAATTGCAAACGATTAAGGTAAGTGAAATACAGGCGAAGGAACAGGCTAAAGCCGAACAAGCGACAAAAATTAGCTTACAACTGGCGCAACAACGCCAACAAGCCGGAACCGCAAATATGCTCCCTGTACTTTCAGCAGAAAGTGCGCTCTTAACACAGCAAAAACAAACCTTAGATATCAGCTTCCGTCGTGCGGAAAGCCAGATCAATTTAATTAAAGCACTCGGCGGCGGTTATGACAGCAAAGCCGACACGACGAATTCAAAGTCTATTCCTGCAACCCAAGTCACTAACAAACCGGAGGCAGCGTAATGAACGCTCCATCTCAAAATACAACAAATAACGCCCCGACTACATCCACAACGATCGATGCAGCGCCAGATGGCAATAACCGTCGCACATTATTAATCATTGTTACTACGCTGCTGGTAGTTGCCATTGCTGCTTATGGCGTTTGGTGGACTTTGATTGGTAGCCATTACGAACATACTGAAGATGCGTATGCTGCAGGCAATGTCGTTCAAGTAACGCCACAGGTCGCAGGCACAGTATTGGCCATTCATGCCGACGACACCGATCTGGTGCAAGCCGGAAAGCCGCTCATCGAATTAGATCAGACTGATGCAAAGGTCGCACTCGAACAAGCAGAAGCACAACTTGCACAAACGGTGCGAGAGGTCAAAGTCTTATTTGCGAACAATGCAAGCTTGCAAGCAAACATCGATGTACGTAGCACCGATGTTGAACGTGCAAAAGCTGATTTGGCACGTCGCCAACAATTGTTAAGCACCGGCGCCATTTCGACAGAAGAACTGGAGCATGCGCGTGACACACTCAAAACAGCTGAAGCCGCTTTGATCGCCGCACGCGAACAACTAACCTCGAACCATGCCCTCACTGAAAACACAAGTGTTGCCCAACACCCCAATGTCTTACGCGCTGCCGCTAAGGTTCGTGAAACGCTCCTCGCATACAGCCGTACAAGCATCCCGGCACCATTAACAGGCTATATTGCGAAACGCGCTGTCCAAGTAGGGCAACGCGTCGCAGCCGGCGCACCTTTACTGTCGATCGTCCCGCTCAATTCTTTGTGGGTTGATGCAAACTTTAAAGAAGGACAATTGGCACACATGCGAATTGGTCAGGATGTAGTTTTACATTCCGATATCTACGGCAGTAAGGTCGAGTTTCATGGCAAAGTCTTAGGGATGTCAGCAGGTACAGGCTCTGCCTTCGCACTTTTGCCAGCACAAAACGCGAGCGGAAATTGGATTAAGGTTGTCCAACGTGTTCCTGTACGCATTTCTCTCGATCCTAAAGAGTTAGCAGAACATCCTTTGCGTATCGGCGTCTCTATGCAGATCGAAGTAAACATTTCTGAACAACAAGGCACGCCAATTGCGGCAAGTCCGAACGTCAGCACTACGCCAATCTATCAAACAAAGGTGTTTGAACAAGCCGGCAAGGACGCAGATCAGCGAATCGCGCAAATTATTAACGCGAATCTGGCAACAACTGCCATCTCAAGCAAGGCAAAGTAATGAGCTCGGCATCTAGTGCGCCTAACGCGCCGCACCCGCCTCTACAAGGTGCTAAATTGGCGATGGGGACACTCGTCCTCTCGCTGGCAACCTTTATGAATGTTCTCGACTCATCGATCGCTAACGTTTCAATTCCAGCGATTTCGGGCAATCTTGGGGTATCACCACAGCAAGGGACGTGGGTTATTACATCTTTTGCCGTCGCCAACGCAATCTCCGTTCCGCTGACAGGTTGGCTGACGACACAATTTGGCCAGGTAAAGTTATTTATGACTTCTATCTTACTTTTTGTGTTTTCGTCGTGGTTGTGCGGGATGGCACCGAATATTGAAACCCTGATTGCTGCACGCATTTTGCAAGGTGCAGTGGCAGGACCAATGATTCCATTATCTCAGGCATTGTTATTAGGTAGTTATAAGCCGTCCAAGAGTTCTATGGCGCTGGCGCTGTGGGGAATGACGACGCTTGTCGCGCCCATTATGGGGCCCTTGCTAGGCGGATGGATATCCGACAACTATTCCTGGCCGTGGATTTTTTATATTAACGTGCCAGTAGGTCTGTTTACCGCCTACGCCACTTGGACAATTTATCACACCCGTGAATCACAAATAAGATCTTTACCTATCGATAAAGTAGGTCTCTTTTTGTTGGTGATCTGGGTAGGCTCACTGCAGATTATGCTCGACAAGGGCAAAGAGCTCGATTGGTTTAATTCTGGTGAAATTATATTATTGACAGCAATCGCCGCCGTTGGTCTGATCTATTTCATCATTTGGGAGCGCGGTCAGCAACATCCTGTGGTCGATCTTTCTCTGTTCAGCGGAAGAAATTTCTCTGCGGGTGTTCTTGCAATATCGATTGGATACGGCCTCTTTTTTGGTAGCCTGGTGATTATGCCGCTGTGGTTACAGACCCAACTATCCTATACCGCGACAGAGGCAGGCAAGATTATGGCGCCAGTGGGTATTTTTGCGATTATCTTGTCACCTATTATCGGTAAAACATTGCCTAAGACTGATGCCAGAAAAATTGCTTCGCTCGCTTTTCTGTTATTTGCTGTGGTATTTTTCTTGAGAGCGAGATTTACCACAGATGTGGACACAATTACATTACTCATTCCAACCTTGATTCAAGGCGCAGCAATGTCGATGTTTTTTATTCCGTTGACCTCAATCATCTTGTCAGGACTAAAACCAGAAAAAATTCCTGCTGCATCGGGTTTATCAAATTTCGTGCGGATTATGTGTGGTGGTATGGGGGCTTCGATAATGACTACTTTGTGGGATAGTCGTAGCACTTTGCACCATGCGCAAATCACTGAAAATACAGGTAGTAGCTTTCCTGTCTTTGTGCAAACCGTGCAAGGATTAGGACAACAAGGCGTACCTGAATCTGGCGCCTATGCGGTGATTGATCGCATCATCTCAGTTCAAGCCAGCACCATGGCGGCGACCGATATTTTCTATCTTGCTGCATTTATGTTTTTAAGTCTGATTGGTTTCGTCTGGCTTACCAAACCTAAAAAATCAGCTGCACCGGTTGATGCTGGCGGAGCGCATTAGCACGCCGTCTTTTAAGCTCAATGTCGCAAATCAAGGAAGGGTCGACTAAATTATGGCCGCCCCTTCTTTTCTACCGCACCACGAACTTCAAATCGCACCTGATCGACTACATTCCCCTTTTGATCCAATAGAGTTAAGACATGCTTTCCTGGCCATGGAAACCATTCATACTTCAGGTCACCGTGATGAGCTGAACCTTGCGATGCCTGCGTTGGTATAAGCTTACCATCCAGCACCAATGAAATTTTTTGATCACCAGCAGACGCACTGAATCGCACTCGTTGACGTGCAAACGGAATATCTGGATCAAGTGCCACGACCATACCCGATTTCGGATAACGAATTGTGGCGACGATCTGGTCAGATTGCGCATGTCGAATTTCTGTTTGCTCAGTTCCACGGAGAAAAAACTCGCGTCTGGAAGGCTCGACCTCATTGCTATAATGAATTGTTGTTGCAACGACGTTAGACGGCAACGTGCGGGGACGTAATCGTTGCATAGCACCATCACTTGAGTTTAAATAATGCATGATCTCTTGCCATACCGGCGCCGCGCCCGTAACACCTGATACGTCCCACATCGGCGCGCCAGAAGCATTACCCACCCATACCCCGACGGTGTACCGATCTGAAAATCCTATGCACCAGTTGTCACGCATGTCCTTGGAAGTACCGGTCTTAACCGCTGACCACATCCTTGTTGCAAGCGCACTCTCAAGACCAAACGTGAGTGATCTGGCAGCGCGATCACTCAACATGTCACTCACAATATAAGTTGCCCCTGCCTCCATCACTGGTAAAGGAGTGGGTGATTTCTCTGAAAATTTGTAACGGAGCGGACTATAACGACCTGAATTTGCGAGACTTCGATACGCATTGCTTAAATTAAGTAAGCTAACATCAGCACTTCCGAGCGCCAGGCTAAAGCCATAATAGGAGCCAGTTTCACGTAATTGAAACCCCAACGACTGCAGACGTTGAAAAAAATCATCTTCGGTCACGCTCATTAAAATCCGCACAGCAGGAATATTGAGTGAAGACGCCAGCGCTGTTCTTGCACTCACCAGTCCCTTAAAATGCTTATCGTAATTTTGTGGCACATACAAACCACCCGACGTACTTATATTGACTGGCGTGTCATCCAGCAATGATGCTGCCGTAATCAATTTTTTTTCAATTGCGCGTTCATATAAAAATGGCTTCAATGTTGAACCGGCCTGACGCAATGCGACGACGCCGTCAACCTGACTTGCATCTGATAAGTTGCCACTAGACCCGACCCACGCCAAGATGTCGCCACTAGCATTATCCAGCACCACAATTGCACCATCTTCGACATTTCTATCAACCAACGCAGATAACTGACGAACCAGACTATCCTTCGCGAAAGCTTGAAGCTTCGCGTCTATCGTAGAACGCACTGTTTTTTGCTCACTGTTTAATAACCTGCGAGCAAAATGTGGAGCAAGATGGATTGCTCCACCGATATTGGCGTCATCAAAGAAGATCGCTTTTGTATTTAAATGCGAAAATGCGACGGTACTCTGCCCCTCTACATTGGCGCAATATTCAGGATGTTGCTGCTCTTTGAGAATGTGGCATGCCCTCTCACTGACTTTCATGACAGACACATTAGGCGCACGGATTAAGGCAACGGCTATAGCTGCTTCTATTTGATCGAGGCCACTAGGATGTTTTTCAAACAAAACGCGAGATAAGGCATGAACGCCGACCAGTTCCCCACGAAAAGGTACCAGATTTAGATATGCCTCCAAAATCTGATCTTTGCGCCACGCCTTTTCCAGTTGTTGGGCAATATAAGCCTGGGAAATTTTCTGTGACAATGTTCGGCCACCGGCATGTCGTTTCAAATCTTCCTGCAACAAACCCGCCAACTGCATGGTAATCGTTGAAGCGCCACGAGTTTTCGTATTCCAGAAATTGCCCCATGCAGAGGCGGAAACGGCACTCCAATCGATACCGGAGTGCTCATAAAAACGTTTGTCTTCAGATGTAATTAAAGCATTTCTTAAAGCTGGCGATATATCACCCAAACTGATCCACGATAACTTGCGTTCTTTCAGGTCTACCCGCAATTGATCAATGACCACGCCATGACGATCTAATAACACGGCATCTGACGAAGCATATTGATTTTTGACTTCGTTGAAACTCGTCACTGCAAAAGCGCGTTCGACCGGAAAAACTGCGACGAACAGCGCCAAAAAAAGACAACAGTAAACGTGCCTCACTTTACTATCATACTTGCATTAGGTGATTCACCAAACATCTCTGGTGCATACATTGCTTCTACTCTTGTCGGCGGCAATTGGAACTCACCTGGATTGTTCAGCCGAATTGTGTACGACAAACTAAATTTTCCTTTAGGTACAAATTGATAGTAGCTCCGGAAACCTTCAAAGCTTCGCTCTTCGTAGGCGATCCAAGCACTACCGTTACTGCGCTCGGAACTCGTAGCAATCACAGAGTCACGGCCTAAACCAGAGCCGAGCAAACTCGCACCGGCTGGGATAGGATCATTAACCACAACCCACGTCATATCTGTTTGAGCGTCTACCTCAAGCTTCACGCGCAAGATATCGCCACGACTAAATGCACCAGCATTTTTTTGTTCCACCGGCGTTATTGTTTTCGTCAATCGATAGCCGCTAGAAAACGCTGCCTTCAAAGGAACTGCCGCCAAACTTTGTAGGTTCACCCAAGGTTTACCTTTGCCATCCTGATTCAGTTTAAGCGCCAAAGGATTTACTGCTTTGGCAGGCCATGCCAACATGAATCCGGCACTAGTGTTTCCTGGCCACGTATAACTTTGCTCAGAAATAGGCGCGCCACTCGCCTGTTGCAGAATAGCCTTGGTCGTGCCACTCACTTTCTCGGATTCAAATTTTGCAGCAAATTTTTCCAGCGCCAATACGCCCCACACATTGGCCGTCGTTGTCATCCAATGACCTCTCATCTGACGTTGAATCGTTCCATTCAATATTTT
The DNA here is from genome assembly GCF_049340285.1 of Undibacterium sp. SXout20W. Classification (NCBI taxonomy): domain Bacteria; kingdom Pseudomonadati; phylum Pseudomonadota; class Betaproteobacteria; order Burkholderiales; family Oxalobacteraceae; genus Undibacterium; species Undibacterium sp. SXout20W. The sequence goes on from NZ_JBMPPH010000003.1 coordinate 103,762, forward strand.
AGGTAAATCATCCCGCCACTGAGCACTATCGAGCATAACCAAAAGTAAGCGGTTTGCATTGACGTCACCGTTACCCATCAACCACCACCAGTAATCGTCGCGCTCAGTAGAAAAACCCATTCGCGTGCCTTGATAATTCAAGCGGCTTCTTAAAATCTGGTCAGCTTCCTTCAGTGCAGCGTCGCGTTGTGGTAATGCGGGTGTGCGCAATAAAATCGAATACCAGTCTAATACTGCATTTGTCGGCCAGAGGTTTGGATTAATTTGGATTGAACCCAACATACGTGGCTGCACCAGATGGTAGCGAGAAAGTGCCTCTAAGGCGGCCAATTTACGCACATCCAGATCTTTTCTCGGTGCCCAAAAATCGCGTGTGATTTTTCCTTCAACGAACGCACTGAGTCCAGCCAGCATTTTTTCTCTGATCGAATCGGGAATCACATACCCTGCTTCGTGCGTAGCAGATACCAAATAGGCAGTAAGTGTGTCACTACCGTTGCGACCCGTGGCGTCAGACGGCGGATAGTAATAGGCAAGCCCATCCCCATCAAGATAGGTAGGCAATTCGGCAGTGACTTTTTGCCACATCGCCGGGTCACGCAAACCGATTGCCTTGGAGGTTTTTTGCTCAAGACAAGAATAAGGATAGCTCTCAAAAAAGCGATAAATTCCTTCGCTACCGCCAGCCAGGCTCGACAATAATGAAACCTTCAAACCACCTCGTCCCAGCAAGCTTTCAGAAGGTTGATTGACCGCAAGCGTAAGCGTCTTGTCTAACTGCGTGAGACTAGCTTGTTGCACTGTAACCGGTATAGCCGGAATTAATTTCTGAATAATTTTTAAACCGTCTTTTGCCACTCCTGCTGGCATAGTGCCAGTCTCTTGTGCCTGAACATCCCATTGCAATTGCTGGCTTTGAACGTCACCATTCATGTTTGGCACTTCAATTGGCAAACTCAGCTCACGTGCTTCACCAGCAGGAATTTGCAATTGTTGATCTACTGGCTTATTGACGGTGCCAGATGTTTTAATTTGTACAGCAACATTCATCGCTCGTGCAGACGTATTTCGCAAAGTGAACATTGCTGTATAACGATCACCTTCACGGACTACTGGTGGCAGCCCAGAGATAATTTGTAAATCCTGAGAGGTCTTGATCGTTGTACTGCCGGTGCCAAACAAGCTTGTACCACTCTGCGCAATGGCTACGATTTTGAAGCTACTCAGCGCATCGTTAAGTGGTACGTCAATCTGCGCATTACCGTTAACGTCGAGTACAACGACGGGTTTCCACAACAAAAGGGTGTCGAGTAGTTCTCTGGTTGGAGACTTGCCCCCACCACCACCGGCAGCGACTGCCTTCCGACCGTAATGCCTCTTACCAATAACTTGCATTTGTGCCGTTGCCGTTTCCACGCCGTAAGAACGCCTTTGTAAGAGTACTGGCAGTACGTTCCAACTCTCATTCGGTTGCAATTCAAGCAAAGCTTCGTCCACTGCAGCAACTGCGAGTTCAGCACCCGCTGCAGGTTTTCCGTTAGGAAGGTTAACGTGAATAGAAACTTTGGCGGTGCCACGAATCGGATAGTTAGTTTTATCACTGCTCACATTTACTGCAAGCTGATTGCCAGCAGTACCGACGGAAATCTCTGCAATGCCGTACTTGTAGGCCGGTTTTGCAAGGTCTATTGTTGCGCTTGGCGCCTGATATTCCTTAAACTCTGCAAACCAATTGATCGGTTCCCGCCACCCCCACGTAAAGAATGAATACCACGGCACATCGCGCGTACGACCGCGGACTGCCAAAACCGAGACAAAAACGTTCGGCCCGTATGACGCTTTTATCGGCAATTTAATGGTCGGATCGCGGCCATTCAATTCCACTACCATGGTGTCGATCACACCTTCCCGCTCAACGGCAACGAGTGCCGTTGCCGACCTGAATGGCATTCGAATTTGAAAACTAGCCGTGTCACCTGGTTGGTACTCTTTCTTTTCCGGCAAGACATCCATGCGATCCTGATTTTCGCCATCAAACCAGATTTCGCCCCGACCTGTCGACCAAAACGACGTCTTAGCGATGGCGCTTTTGCCATTGCGGTCGGTCGAATGCGCGGTCAACTCAATATTGCCAGACGTCTTGACATCGACCTCACATATCAACAAACCACGTGCATCCGACTTTCCACTACATAGCTGTCCCAGATCCTGGCGCAATTCCTCATTTTCAAATGCATAAAATCCACCGACTAAACGTTTTCGATGAGAATTCGTATTCTTTGCAACTGCCGTCACTGACAATGGAACATCCGCCACAGGTTTACCAGTCGTATCAAGGCTCACAAGTGTAAAACTGGTTTTGTTTTTTACGGATACCCAGTTTTCGCTCTTTATACCGACCACAATTCCCGCTTGCCATAACGGCACCACGCTACTGACGGTTTGTACCTCGCCATTGGGATCAGCAAAAGTCATTTCTGCGACTAATTCTCGCGGCCGATCAGCGGCGGGAAGTTTACTCAGAACCACTTTACCACCACCACTTTTATCAAGTGTTACTGGAATTTTGTTGGCGATAATTTTTTGATCATTCTCATTATCCTGGTTACCATAGAATGAAAACTGATCATAGCCGTTAAAACTTAACTGACGACTTCTCAACATGCCTGAAATTTCAACTGGAAGTCCAGATGCGCCTCCGCCATTGAGATAGTTCAACTGCATATTTAATGCAACTTCTCCTGGCGCAACTAAAGGGCCTTTGGGAGGTGTTAAACGTCCCTGCATCAATGGCAAACGAAACTCTTCTACCCGAAAGCTACCAGTATTATATGTATGCTCGCCAAATCGATCGTTATCTTCAGCATCATTCTTATCTGCCTGTGCTTGTTTAACCTTACCTTTATCCAAGACAATATCGTAACGGCCTAATTTTGCCTGAACAGGGATGGTGAATTTACTTTCAGCAGCAATTTGTCCACGCCAATTTAAAGGGAACTGAAATTCCTGATTACTACCCTGATGAATAATTCGCAAACGCGTAGGTAACTGATCAGGCTTCACGAAGGCCAGTCCTTGCATGTTTTCTAAGCGCATCAAATGTTTCATTGAGACAGTTTCACCTGCCCGGAACAGACTACGATCTAAAATAGTATGCGCCCGGATGGTGGCATACTGGCCATAATCCATCGGCAAGTTAAATCGATATGCCTCAATACCGTTATTCCACGTGGACAAAGCAAACGCCATATCTGCCCGACCCTTTTCATCAGTTTTACGTGCACTGACGAAATAGCCTTCCAGCCTTATGCGATTCTGCTGGGCGTTATGATTTTCTTGACAGTTACCTTTCAAATCCGCTGGTAACATTGCTACCCCGATTGCGTTAGTTTTACCATTCCATACAGGCTTGCCTGCACAATCTGAGACTTGAATATCAGCATCGGCAACAGGTTTGGCATTATCTAATCGAGTTACCCACACGGCCCCATTCTCTTTGCCCAGTTTGATATGCACCGCCATATTCGTGACCAGTGCGCTTGTACGGACATACATTGGAACAGGTTTACCGAGGAGTGACGCACCAAGTCTTTGCGACTCTAACTCTAGTACATAAAAGCCCGGGGCTTTAAATGGAATACCGACTACCTCAAAAGGCCGCGCATCAGCTTGAGTACTCATCGGTAAATTCACTTTTTCCGCTCGCGGCTCTGAGGTTAATAAGCCGATAGCTCTTGTTTCGACCGGCTTACCATTGCTCAGGATCGTCGTCTCGTGATATTCATTTAGCTTGCTAAGCCACTCAATAATCGCCCCATCGTCAGAAATTTTTAAATTTGCCAATTGCGCAGGTAACTGCTTGCCATCGACGCTACGTATCAACAATGAATTTTCTACATTCCGTAATGTCACAGGCAACGTGGCATCAGCGTTTAACTCAACAATACCAAACGGCGCGGCAGGAAACTTGGCTAATGGTGGATAACCAGCCGTCATTATCTTTAATGGGAATTGCTTGATATTGGAAAGCAGACGTCCGCTTTCATCTGAAATAGTTGATGGTAGCTCGATCGATAATGCAACCTTCTCAGCAAATGGTGGTTTAAAAACTAAATCGCTGATCCATTCATCTTTATCATTCCCAAGATCAGGTTTGATCGTTGCCTTGTCATTTTTCATGACGATTTTCTCAGCCAATTTGCGTGAAATAGGCGAGGTAAATGTCAAGCGAATTGGCAAAATTGGCGTGCATGCCGCATTGGCATTCTCACGTTCACAGCTCAGATTCGCGCTAAATACAGGGCGAACCTTGAAACTAAATTTTTGTAGGTGTTGGTTCTGAACGCCATTGGTTGTTGATACGCCCTTATCCCAAACAACTTTTACAGCTGCATTCGGCGGGAATCGTTGCTGGCATTGAAATGTGCTTATTTTTGTGGGATCACTAGATTGCGCAAATTGCGCAAGCAAGGCCTTTCGTGTGTCGCCGCTAAGAAGTCGTACAGGAACACGTTCATGAATACCTTCAATTTCGCAATAAACGTGTTGGAGAAGACTTGCTTCAGTCGCGGCCGCCGTCTGGAAAAAAATGAAGGCCTGGTCTTCTTCGATGGCGGAATAGGAATAAGGCATTACGTTGCTTACACTTGGCCCCCCGGTGCTAAATTGAAAAACACTCTGGCCGGAGATTCCAGTACCAGACGGGACTTTGTAACCTGGTTTAAGTCTGAATAGACACTTTTCTCCGGGGTTAAGATCTTGGGTAAAATCATAAACCCAGCTTTTTTCATCCGCCCAACGTCCACTACCACTCGCAGCACATTGAATATCAAATGGCGCCTCTGCTTTAGGGTCACCAAATACGACTGCTGCTTCCGAAAACTTCGCTACTACCTGTCTGACTCTGGTGATTTCACCCTGGGGAGAAAACTGTACAACGCTTGCCGCGCTGACGATCAAAGAAGTAAATCCTGCCAGAAGAAAAACAAACAGCTTGAGCGAAATCTTTAAAGCAGAAGTCATTTTTTATCTCCAGTCGCCGCGCAATTCTTTCACTTTTTCCTGCAAAACAAGCGGTGTTACTTGCTGTGGCGTCATGACGTCACCCACCACCAACTCCAATTTAGAAAATGGGCCCTGGCGGAATGCTCGCTCAAAAGGATTTCCCCGCCCACGAGAAAAACTACTTCCCCAGAGGCCACGCAACGCCATTGGATAAACGGGTACCGGGGAGCGTTCCAATATTTTCATAATGCCCCCCTTAAACTCATTCATGTCACCGTTATTGGTAAGTTTCCCTTCTGGAAAAATACATAACAACTCACCCTCATGAAGAGCCTGAGCGATGTCAACATAGGCTTTCTCCATCACCCAAGGATCTTCTTTTGCCGGCGCAATCGGAATCGCTTTGGCAGTTCGGAAAACCCACGACAAAAATGGAATTTTGAAAATACGATGATCCATCACGAATCTGATTGGACGTGGGCTACAAGCCATAATGACAATCGCATCCATATAGCTAACGTGGTTGCAGACCAAAACACCTGCGCCTTGCTCAGGGATAATCGACGTATTAACAGTTTTTACTTTATATACAGTTTGAATTAACAGCCATGCAATGAAGCGCATTAAAAATTCTGGCACAAGGCTGAAAATATAAATTGCTACGATCGCATTTAAGATTGCGGTGGCCATAAAAATTTGGGGAATCGTAAAGCCTTTTACTAACATGGCCGAGGCAGTTAAAGATGCCACAACCATGAACAAAGCATTGAGAATATTCATGCCAGCGATCGTGCGTGACAAATGTTGCGGGTCACAACGTGTTTGAATCACCGCAAACAAAGGCACAATATACAAGCCACCAAAAATACCCAGCATCAAGATGTCGAACAAAATGCGCAGACTTCCTGTTTGCTCTATGAAGCGCAAGAGATCCACTGCGCCCGTGTTTGTGTAAGCAGTACTAGCAAAATATAACTCCAGGCCAAACACAGAAAGTCCAATTGCACCAAAAGGCACGAGGCCAATCTCCACTTTATGTCCAGATAATCGTTCACACAATAACGAACCTGATCCACTTCCAAAGGAAAAAACCGTCAACAACAAAACGAATACACCATGGTCGCCGTGCAAGTAATTTTTCGCATAAAGTGGGAATTGAGCAAGCACGATCGCGCCGTAAAACCAAAACCATGAATTACCCAATAAAGATAAAAACACCGGACGATTTTGCTTACTAAAAGCGATGTTGCGAATGGTCTCGCTAACTGGATTTAAGTTAATCGCCAAATCTGGGGCTGGTGCGGGTGAATACGGAATTCTCAAGCTTGTCAGATATCCAAGGACTGCAATCGCGATAGTACCAAAGGCGACCAACTCGATACCCCAAGGTTGGTGAACGACAAGCATCGCGCCTAAAATTTCACCCATCAAAATACCGACGAATGTTCCCATTTCAATGAGGCCGTTGCCACCAATCAGCTCATCGGTAGACAAATGCTGCGGCAGGTAAGCATATTTAACCGGTCCGAAAATTGTAGAGTGGATCCCCATTCCACCAATGCCAGCAATCAATACCCAAAGATTGTGTGTCATCCACCCGTAGGCAGCCAAGCACATGATAAAGATCTCAAGCAATTTCACTTTACGTGCCATGCTGCCTTTTTCCAATTTATCTGCTAATTGTCCAGAAGTTGCAGAAAACAGCACAAAAGGCAAAATAAACAGGCCAGGAATTAATTGATTCAACAAACCAACGTCCAACGTGGTCCAATTTAAAGCGTCAAACGTTAATATCGTCAGCAATGCGGTCTTAAAAACGTTGTCGTTGAAAGCGCCTAAAAATTGTGTCCAAAAAAAAGGGGCGAAGCGACGTTGTGTCAGCAGTGCAAACTGGCTTTGTTGACTCATGGTATTCCTAATCAAATCGATGCAAAAAGTGGATTAAATTCTAACTTAATATTCGGATAATCAATTAAGTTAAATGCAACAATGGCCACAGATGGAGTCACTTTCAGCTAAACGTGACGGCGAAGATACAGCCAACACCAATGACTACTCAGTTCTAAAAAAATCGATTGCTTTATTGACAGGCAGGATTTTGCATGAATGTTGCCTCGCCAAACGCAAAGCCAACTCTAATTGCTCTGGTGTCGTGCCCCAAGGTCCAGGCGTGGCGCTCACTTCATGCGAATAAAGAATGAGCCACCCGCCTTCATTCGCTGTTTGTTGAATCAATTCCAGAATCGTATCCGCAGTCGTCGTATTTGAATAAAGCGATTGTGCGCCGAGCGCATGCAAATCAGCTCGTGCAATTTGCGTTCCACCGCCAGTGATTCGGTTATACGAAAAAACACGGGAAGCGGCGACTTTGGAGGGTAAGTCGTAAGCGCCAAACGGAAAGGCAAAGCCAGAAATAGACAATTGATGTTGCTTAAAAAAATCACGATTACGGCGCCAATCTTTCGTCACAAAATCTACACTTTCCTCGGCACAATTGGTGTGAGAAAACGTGTGGCAGCCAATTTCATGACCGCGCTCAATCAAACGCCTTAAATCTTCTACGCTATGACATTGCTGCCCTTGCTCTACACCGTCAGTGAGACCGCCGCAAACATAATACGTACCTCTGGCATCGTAACGCTCCAACAATGCTGCCCCAAGTTGACATGCACTCGCAGGAACATCATCAAATGAAAAACTGACGACGCCCTGATTCTTATTTAAAGGAAGCCAGCGTTTCGCCATATGACGCGCGGCAAAGCGGCTAAGTTTCTTATAATAAGAGATCATTTTGTTATTCCAGGTATCGAACTTAAGTAGTCCTGATAACGCTGCAAATTCATTCGTGCGGCACTGCCCGAAATATTCTCAAAGGTATATTCAAACCCAAGTTTAATAACTGATTGATTAACATTCAAGGTTGCAACATCGCCGCGATTTCGCTCAAGAAAACTATCGACAAATAAGCGTAATCCGCGATCTAACTGATAGCTTGCACCCAATCCGATACGTCTCATCCGATCAACCCGATCAGCATTTCCATTAAGCGATGGAACGCCAGGAATATAAACCTGCGAGCTATTTTGCAACAATGCGGAGGCATTGAACTGTAATTTATCTGAATAAAGCCACAATCCATCGACACGCAACCCTTTACTTACAACGTACAAAATGCTTGGGTCAACGATAGAAAAAGGTTGGTCATAGACCTGCAAATCAAGGCGTAGTTGGGGCGAATAGCGATACGTCGTTTTCACGGTCACGTTTGATAGATTAGTATCGAGATTACTAAAGGTACTGTATCTGCGGCGCACCATTCCCAAATGCGCACTTGTCGATGTCTTTATACTGTATTGCCACTCAGCATCGAAATATAGCTCGGTTTCTTTGTATTGCGTATCGTATTCTGGTTTGAATGTACTACCAATGTACGGGAGATCATACAGTGCAATCTGCGACGGACTGCGATCAGTAAAATCAGTGGTTGAGTATCGCGCACCACCCTCAATACTTGAACCAGTAGGCGACATATAACGCAGACCTAACTGTCGACCGTTCTGCTTAAAGTTGTACAGTTGGTTGATCGGAAGATCATAAGATAACTGGTTAAAAAGTAATTTTGGCATCAACCACCAACTATCAGTGATTTTGACATTAACGTCTACGCCAGCGCTTTTATCATGTTCAATATCTTTTTGAGTCAAGCTACCGTTAATATAATTAAATAAATGCTGACCATCTCCGGCGTAGATCCGACCGCTTAACACCTTACTGGCTACCCATTCGAAACTTGCGTCAGCACCACCTTGCAAATGATTCAGCGTTGTATCTTCCAAATAACGTCGGTCACCTAGCGATCCAGTCAGTACTAATCGAGTATCTTCCGATAAAACGGGAATAATGACGCCGGCACGCAGATCTACTCCTTCGACAGTATCTTTTTGATGCGAAATCACTTGCGCGCCATCTGTCTGACCATTATAAAAACGGAACGGATTACTATTTTGACTTAGCGACGTCTCTATTTGCAACACCAAATCATTAGTGGCATGAACGCTCAAACTAATCAATACACCACATAACAATACAATGCTCTGTTTAAATTTCACTTGTTTGCAACAAACAATATAAGTTTGAAATGAAATCATCGGTACGATCCTAGTCTGCAGAAACTAAGGGAGTTGGGTTCGGTTGCGCAATGAGGCCTTGCGAAGTAAGTCGATAAACGCGATCACATCGTTTGGCTAATTCAGCATCGTGGGTAACAATGACAAATGCCGTGCCTGAATTTTGAGAAAGCTCTAACATCAGGTCGAATACTTGGTTGGCTGTTCCTCCATCGAGGTTCCCCGTAGGCTCATCAGCCAAGACGCACGCTGGCTGTGTGACTAAAGCGCGCGCTAAGGCTACTCGTTGCCTTTCCCCACCGGATAATTCACCTGGTACATGTTTAACTCTATGACCCAAGCCTACCCTGTTTAAGACTGCTAATGCTTGTTGTTGCGCCTCATATCGAGCCATGCGCCGGATCATTAATGGCATAGCGACATTATCTAGCGCAGAAAATTCTGGCAAAAGATGATGAAACTGATAAACAAAACCCAAAGAGCGATTGCGCATAACACCACGCACAGATTCGCTCATGACGGCCAAATTTTCTCCTAACAAACTCACCGTCCCTGTACTTGGTGTATCCAACCCACCGAGCAAATGAAGCAAAGTTGATTTACCTGACCCCGAAGCACCAATAATAGCGATCCGCTCACCAGCAAGCACACTTAAATTGATATCGTTAAGAACCTGAACGGCCTCAACTCCTTCATTAAATGTCTTGCCCAGATTAGAGCAACTTAAAACCAAATCATCGTTACGTTCTTGAAAATTACTCATAGCGTAAAGCCTCCGCTGGTTTAACCCGCGCAGCATGCCAACTCGGATAAATCGTCGCTAAAAAGGCCAATACGACCGCCATTGCACTAATTTGGAACACTTCAGGCCAACGTAAATCGGATGGCAAAGCACTGATGAAATATAAGTCTCGGGGCAATAAATCAACTCTGAGCATGTGTTCAATAAACGGCACAATCACATCTATATTCAAAGAAACCAGCACACCGAACCCAACGCCCACTGCGGTGCCGACTAAACTGACAATCCCACCCTGTATCATAAATATCTTCATGATTGAAGCAGGAGACGCACCTAAAGTGCGTAATATGGCGATATCAGCCTGTTTATCTGTCACCGTCATCACCAAAGTCGAAACAAGATTAAATGCAGCAACAGCAACAATCAACGTCAAAAAAATAGACATCATCGTCTTCTCGGTTTTGACCGCGGCAAAATAATTTCTATTTTGCTTCGTCCAGTCTCTGATCAATAAATCACCGGTAAGCGTGCGAGACAACTCCAGAGAAACCTGAGGCGCTTTCAGCATATCTTTAATTTTTAGTCGTAATCCAGACGGCGAACCTAATCTAAAAAACTTCTGTGCATCGTCGATTTGCAAAAAGGCCATCCCAGAGTCATATTCATAATGTCCAGCCTCAAAAATGCCAACGACAGTAAAGGCCTTGATACGCGGCAACATGCCTGCTGGTGTCATTTGACCATCAGGTGCCGCCAGTCGTATTTTGTCTCCAATGTCCACATGGAGAGCGGCAGCTAATGCTGAACCTAAAATAATATTAAATTCGCCCGCCTTCAGATCCGCCCATTTACCAGCTTTCATCTTATCCGCCACTTCGGACACTTTCGATTCCTGAGCTGGCAGCACGCCGCGCAAGATAACACCGCGCATAACATCGCCGCCTATTATCATCGCCTGTCCGTCCACGTACGGTGCGGATGCGATCACCGCGGGATTTTTCTGCGCTTGGAGAGCCGTCGCTTGCCAATCAGGGATAGCACCGCCCGCATCAAACACTTCGATATGCGCCAGCACCGACAACATCCTATCCCTCACCTCTTTTTGAAATCCATTCATCACCGACAAAACAATAATTAAAGCGGCGACACCTAATGCAATACCTGCCATCGAAATCATTGAGATGAAGGAGATGAAGCTATTGCGGCCACTGCGACGACCTGCACGGGTGTAGCGCAAACCGACCAGCCATTCAAAAGAGATATTTTTCACTGCAAATTTCGTTTCAAAAAATCAAGGCAGCCAGCAGTTTGCCATACAAAAGTCGTTTCTGATAGTCATTTATTCAATGAAATCATATGCTTAGCTTGTCATCTTGAAGCATTAAAACAAGCTATACAAAAAAACGAAGAAACTTTAAAAATCAATCACTTACGGATGTTCAAAATCAATCTGCATTGACATCAAACCGGTTAGAGAAACGAAATAAAGTTAGGTTCAACAATATTTAATTACGTCGGAGATGTGTCCGCACCCACTCGTCTGCAACGTCACCCATGGTTTTGACAGTTCCATTTCGTATCCATGTCATGAAAAAGCGGTCAAACTTAAAGTTCTCGCCGCACGACTTTCTCAAGAATCGCCTTACATTTTGGGTATTCCGATAATGATCATCAACCATTGTTTCTCGTGTGATAGTCCCACCATGCCAATCGAAACGCATACTTTATTCCTCTCGCAGACACGCCATGTTGTTAATCTTAAATTTAGAAATAATTTCCAAATCACAAACTTTCAGAAATAGTATGACATCACCACTGCGGATTCGTTTGCCCTACAATGGTGCTTATGAAAAATTTAGAACTCATTTTGCCATTTAGTATTCCTCCCGTTGGATTGGAGAAAGACTTGCTCAAAGCCATGCGCACACCTGCATTGGCCACATTAGTCGCCTCGTCGAAACGATCAAAAATCATGACGGTGGACGATTTCTCCAAAGCACTGCCGCATGAATATTGGCTCGCGAATAAAGTAAATGAAGGTGACTTCTCAACCAGTCCAGCAAATACCTGGAATAAGATGCAAGAACATAGGATTGCTCCGCAAGTGGGCTTCTGGTTCACATTGCAACCAGTTCATATTCACTTTGCCAGTGACTATTTAGTCTTACTAGACCCACGTCGCCTTCAACTAAAAGAGGAAGAAGCGCAGCGATTGTTTGAAGCTGCGAAGGATATTTGCAATGAATTTCAACTCGAATTAATTTATGGAGATTTGACTACGTGGTTCTTACGAGCGGATGCATGGGCAGGCTTAAAAACAGCCACGCCAGACGCTGCTTGTGGTCACAATATCGAAATTTGGATGGCACAAGGAGAGCAAGCACGCGCGTGGCGAAAATTGCAAAACGAGATTCAAATGCTGTGGTTTTCACATCCAGTCAACCAAGAACGTGAATTGAAGGGTTCAAATCCCATCAATTCTGTCTGGATCTCAGGTGGTGCAGACAAATTGATGGCGACATCTCGATCTAGCCTTGTAAATAAAAGCCTGACGGATTTATTGACACTGCCTTCTGACCAACAAAATACGGCAGCCATTGTCGATACGCTTACCAGTGCTGCATTAAACAGTGATTGGGGACATTGGCTCGAACAGATTCACGGACTAGAGAATGAATGGTTTGCCCCCTTAATTAAAGCCTTGAAGAACAAGCAATTAGAACAGATCAACCTGATCTGCAGCGATGCAAAACAGGTATCGCAATTTACGATAACACCTTGGTCGTTACGTCAATTTTGGATCAAACCTTCGTTAAACAAACTTTTTACTCTCCATACATAATGACTCGGATCGCAGTACGTCAAGTTAACCCGCACGAAACGGAAGCATTGAAGCGTAATGGAATCCATCCGGTTTTAGCACGCCTATATGCCGGACGGGGCGCGGTCAACAACAATGATTTAAATACAGACTTATCGTCGTTGTTGTCCCCCTCTGGATTACATCAACTCGATAGAGCAGCGATTTTTTTGGCAGATGCGATAGAACAAAAAAAAAGACTCATTATCGTTGCTGATTATGATTGTGACGGAGCAACGGCATGCGCGGTAGGCATTCGCGGATTTCGGATGTTAGGTGCAATTGTTGATTACATTGTTCCAAATCGATTTGAATACGGTTACGGATTAACGCCAGAAATTGTCGCTCTCACAATCAAAGAAAAATCGCCAGATATCATTATCACGGTCGACAATGGCATCGCCAGCGTCGAAGGTGTTGCCGCTGCTGCGGCGCAGGGAATTCAAGTCGTTGTTACCGATCATCATTTGCCAGGTGACTGTCTGCCAGATGCAGCAGTCATCATTAATCCTAACCAGCCTGATTGTCAGTTTTTGAGCAAAAATCTGGCTGGTGTCGGCGTGATTTTTTACGTCCTACTGGCATTGAGAGCAGAAATGAGGCGGCGCGGTAGATTTGATCAGCACTCGCAACCCAAACTTGATTCACTACTTGATTTAGTTGCATTAGGGACAGTGGCGGACGTCGTCCGGCTAGATACGAATAATCGAATTTTGGTTGCGCAAGGCCTAAAGCGCATTCGCCTTGGACGTATGTGCCCCGGAATAGCCGCATTGTATAGAGTTTCAGGGCGTGAGCCACGAAGTGCTGCGCCGTTTGACCTGGGTTTTGCGTTGGGGCCTCGACTCAATGCAGCTGGAAGGCTTGCTGATATGGCGTTAGGGATAGAATGTCTGATCACTGATGATGACGCCCTCGCCTGGCACATTGCACAAGAACTCAATGCCATCAACGCTGATCGCAAAGACATTGAGCGTGAAATGCAAGATGTCGCGCTACTTCATTTGGATTCATTTGAACCAAATGCCAATCATACCATCACGGTATTTGACGAAAATTGGCATCAAGGTGTCATTGGAATTGTGGCATCCAGGTTGAAAGACAAATTTTATCGACCAACGATTACCTTCGCTCCAGGCGACGATGGGCTAATCAAAGGGTCGGGTAGATCGATTCCCGGTTTCCATTTACGCGATGCTCTCGATTTGGTTTCAAAAAAAGTCCCTGGTCTGATACAAAAATTTGGTGGTCATGCGATGGCGGCCGGCTTGACGCTAAAAATTGATGATTTATCAACATTTCAAGCTGCTTTCGAGGCCGTCGGCAAGCAGTGGCTCGCCAAAGAGCAATTAGAACGCATAATAGATACAGATGGAAAACTCGAAGAAGCCTATTTCACAACTGACTTCATACAGTTGCTGGACGACCAGGTCTGGGGACAGGGATTTCCTCCGCCGATATTTTGGGATGAATTCAAAGTAGTGTCACAACGTATTCTCAAAGAACGCCACCTAAAACTCGTTCTCGAAAAAAACGGTGTACGTTATGATGGCATCTGGTTTGGTCATACTGAGACATTGGGGGAACGTGCCAATGTGGCATTCCGACTAGATGCCAATGAATACAATGGCGTAACAAAAGTTCAGTTAATGATCGAACATATTGATGTTTAATCATCATTGCCAAAATGAAAAATGGTTGCAGCTACGCAACCATTTTTCATTATTTAAAGCAATTTTTCAGCCTTTAGCGTAGACTTTTCCTAGGACAACGTGAACTCTATTTGGTATAAATTTCATCGTTAATTGCTGATTGTCTTATTTACACGCCTTAGCACCTTAGATTTCCGAAACAGCTTCACAGCACTGCTTCTACGTCAAACCCATTTGGCTAATTATCTAAAGGATTGCATCATGACTCGCGTCAAAATCCAGTTACAGCGCAAACTGTTTGCGTATCTTATCAGTAGCGTTAGTTTATTCGTGACCTCGGCCAAGGCAGAGGAGACAGATGCCACCTCAAATTTCAAGTTGAGCGGCTTTTTGTCAGTTGTTGGCGGACGAACTTTTAATGGTGAAATTCCCGCCAACTATGCCGGTAACACGACAATTAACGGCACAAATTGTCCCTGCTATACGGCGGACTGGACGAATGCTGGTGTTTATAACAGTGGCTTTTCCTTACAACCCGAATCTCGGGCCGGAATTCAAGTCAACTATAACATCAATAAAGATTTTAATTTAACAGGACAAGTTGTTGTCCGCGGCGCAGACTCAACACCAAATATTCAGTGGGCGTATGCCAGCTACAAGTTGAATAATGAGTGGGAAGTTCAAGCTGGACGAAAACGTATTCCACTCTATTTTTACTCGGATTTTCAAGATATCGGGGTCGCCTACCCCTGGGTAAGTCCACCACCTGAACTGTATGGCTGGGAAGCGACCAATTACAACGGCGCCAGCGTCCGTTATCGTACAAATTTTGGCGAAAATAATTTATCTTTCAGCGCATTCGGCGGCAGAGAAAAGGTTAACGATTCTTTGTACGAAAAACTAGGCTACACCGGGCAAACCAATGTCACTTGGAGCAATATACTTGGCGCTGATGCAGAACTTGATCGCGGGCCGCTCACATTGCGCGCGGTATACGTGCAAGCAGATGTCTTGGTCATTAACGCCTTAAATTCGATTAACAGCACAGCAAAACTAAAGGCCTTCGGCGTCGCCGCTAATCTCGATTTGGATGATTGGTTTTTCTTAACTGAATTGACACAACTTTCAAGAAATTTTGAGTCAGCCGGATATAAAATAACCGCACCAGCTTATACAGTTGGTGCAGGTTACCACTATGGCGCATGGACCCCATTCATCAATTACGCCAGCTACCGGGAAACTTCCACTGACCTCTCACAGTACCAGCCTCAGTCATATAAACGCACATCTGCAACCTTGAGATACGACATTGACGCCAAGAGTGCAATCAAGGTGCAGTTAGACAAACATCTGGATGTAACCAATAACTATGGTGGCAACGTGAAAGTCTTCCGCATAGCTTACGATCGACTGTTTTAATAGCCCGAATCACTACCATTAAAGATATTTTTAACGGTCTCAGGCTTGTCCAACAATTGGTAATTAAGGAACTGTGATGAAAACGCGACTACTTATAATACTTGCATTATCTTTGAATTCACTGCCCGCTCTGGCTGAAATTGTCGTTGTTACCAATCCCGCTAATCCTGCTACCCGCATGCTACCCGATCAAGTAGCCCAATTTTTTCTCGGCGGATCAACCATCTTTACACCTTTAGATCACGCAAAAGATTCTTCTCTGCATAAAGAGTTCTACGAAAAGGTTATCAAGAAATCGCCTTCACAAGTTGAGGCCATCTGGGCTAAAGCTAGTTTTTCGGGAAAAGGCTCTCCACCAAAAGAGTTTTCAAACGACGCAGCAATTAAAAAGGCAGTTGCAGCAGAACCAACTGCCTTGGCTTATATCGATAAAGCATCAGTTGATAGCTCCGTCAAAGTATTGCTGACCGTACCGTAATCTTAAAGAAAATTCGTCCGCATCCAAGATACGATCACTTGATTGATCCCAGCGATTCTTTGCTCGAAATAGTCTGCTTCTTGTTGATGCTCACTGATGTCCTTCCCATACTTGTCTTCCAGACCGTGGTTACCTGGCACGACGTAAATGTGGGCATCATTTTTGAATGTAGCAGCCAATTCATTCAGGCTTTCAAGCTTTGCGTGGGGATCAAGATCGCCAGAGATGAGCAAGGCAGGGCGCGATTCTGAAGTGCAATTGGGATAATGTTTGCGCCTTCATTACAAATCGGCGTTAATAAAATCGCCCCTCGCAAAGATGTCTCAATGGAAAAAGTTTTCCAGGCCGCCACCGAACCAAACGACTTTCCTAAAATGAACATTTTAGAGACATCGATTCTGGCATCTTTTCGCAAAAACTCAATCAGATCGTGCACTTCTCTGCTCTCGTTATCGAGCGTTTCAGATGGTCGCCCGTTGATTGAATCATTCAGATAAAAATCCCAGTTGAAACGCGCAACCACAACGCCGTTTATCATTAAAAATCGCGCCATTAACTTAAATATAGTGCGATCCATGTCGTAACGGACACCTGGGGCAATCACTAGGACGGCACAAGGAGAATCATTAGGAGGATAATCAATCTGAAATTTTGCTCTCTTCAGCATAACTTAAACGTGATAATTATAAAAAAAATAACACCTCAAAGAAAATCCCTATAAATGAAAATATTTGTAGCATTTACGAAACCAAAGTAACATATTAGCTGTCAATTGAATGTCGGTAAGCGATTATCAAATTTGCTTGCACGAGAATACTGAGAAAATTCTCAAAAAACGTTTTCTACATTTTTTAGAAATTATTTACATAATCAAAGAGAACCTTTGACCTCATCGCTATGTATGGCATTTTGTAGCATTTCGAAGAATGCCCGCACATAGCGTCTGTCACTCACCTTCAGGAGACCCTACCAAGTGAAAGCTACAGTATTGAGCGCGATTGCGCTGATGATTGCTGGAACGACCAGCACCGCCCATGTTTATGCCGCAGAGCCAACCAAAGCTAGTGCTCCTGCAGTGTTGCTTTCTGGGATTGACAGCCAATATGGCGATAAATCTGTGAAGGCTCAGGACGATTTTTATCGCCATGTAAATGGCGGATGGCTCAAAACTGCGCAAATTCCTTCGGATAGATCATCCGCTGGCGCCTTTATGGACCTTCGCGAGGCTGTTGTTCCACGTTTGCATACCATCATTGAGAGTCTCTCAAAAACAAAAAATGCGAATGGAACTGATGCGCAAAAAATTAGTGATCTGTACTCTAGCTTCATGGATCTCAAACACATTGAATCCTTAGGTTTGAAACCAATGCAGGCTGATTTTGCAAAAATCGATGCATTTAACGATAAAAAGCAATTGCCAGCCTTAATGGCTTGGCTCAATCTGAACAGCGTCACCGTCCCATACGATATTTCAGTGCACCAGGACAATAAAGATTCAACCAAGTATGTTCTGGATATTTCTCAATCAGGCCTGGGTTTGCCGGATCGCGACTACTACCTGAAAGACGACGACGCAAAATTAAAAGATACGCGCGAAAAGTATCTCAAGCACATTGAAAAAATGCTCTCCATGGCAGGCGACAAGGAGGCAGGAAAAAATGCTGCGGCAATCCTGGCATTTGAAACCGAACTGGCAAAAGTTCAATGGACCAAAGTTGAGTTACGTGACCCAATAAAAGCCTACAACAAAGTCGATTTAAGCAAATTAAACGACGTGACGCCAGGTTACGATTGGAATGCCTATTTGGGTGACTTGGGAGTGAAAGGGAAAGTCGATTATCTGATTCTTGCCCAACCTAGCTATTTGACAGCGATGAACAAAGTCTTGGCTGAAACCTCAATTGAGACCTTGAAGGCTTACTTCAAATGGAATTTATTGTCATCTGCAGCAGGCCAGTTGCCTAAACAGTTCAGTGAAGAGAGTTTTGCATTCTTTGGAAAAACCTTACGTGGCGTGCCTGAACAAGAAATTCGCTGGAAAAGAGGTGTTCGTCTGGTCGATGCAGGCATGGGTGAAAGCCTTGGGAAAATGTATGTAGAAAAATACTTTCCAGCTGAAAGCAAAGCAAAAATGGAAACGCTCGTCAACAATCTACTGCTCGCCTATAAGAAGAGCGTTGATACGTTGGATTGGATGAGTCCAGAGACGAAAAAAGAAGCCTTATCAAAACTGTCGACTTTCATGCCAAAAATTGGCTATCCAAACAAATGGAAAGACTATGCAGCCTTGCAAATTGTTAAAGGTGATGCGGTAGGCAATCTGCGGGCTATTCGTACTTTTGGAGCTAAAACTGAACTCAACAAATTAGGCAAACCAGTTGATCGCGACGAATGGGGAATGACACCGCAAACTGTCAATGCTTATTACAATCCCGAAATGAATGAAATTGTCTTCCCTGCGGCAATTTTGCAAGCACCATTCTTCAATCCAAAAGCAGATGATGCCGTTAACTACGGTGGCATTGGTGCAATTATCGGCCATGAAATTAGCCACGGTTTTGATGACCAAGGTGCGCAATATGATGGATTAGGCAATTTGCGCGATTGGTGGACGAAAGAAGATCACGAAAAATTTGCTGCAAAAACGGCAGCATTAGTAAAACAGTACAATAATTTTAGTCCAGTACCAGGCTATAACGTCAATGGCGAACTGACCTTGGGCGAAAATATCGCGGATAATTCTGGCATTTCTATCGCTTACAAAGCTTACCAGCTCTCATTGGGAGGCAAACCTGCACCGGTCATCAATGGCTTAACAGGCGACCAACGCTTCTTTATGGGTTTCGCTCAAGTCTGGCGTGGAAAAATGCGTGAACAAGAGGCCATTATTCGTATAAAAACTGATCCGCATTCACCTGGCGAATTCCGGGCAAATGGCTCGTTACAAAACATGACACCATTTTACAAAGCTTTTGATGTCAAAGAAGGCGGCAAAATGTACTTGCCTCCCGCAGATCGCGTTTCAATCTGGTGATGTCAGCCTGCATAACCGATAGCCGCTTTTACTAGAAATATTAAGTTTATTGGATTATTTTTTTAGGAACTGGTGCTGCGCTTCGTAAAAAAGGTACGTAACCGAACGTTACGTACCTTTTTTTTGCCAATAGATTTCGGTACCAATTCAGATCCCAATTGACTAGTCACCCTACTACTCAAGTCAAACAGCTCACCTGATTGTCCTGAGTGCTATAAGTTATCTACAATTATCTAAAGAAACTATAAAAAATTCTTAAATGAATTATTTAAACTTGGAAACTACGTTTTAAATACTACACTTCACCTAAGTAATATTTATCGATACCTTAGAAAAAAGTACCCAGATATTTCATTTGACGCCATTATCAAATATAACTTTCTTGAAATACCGTACGATGGAGCACCATGCTTAAGGTCATTTGCGAGCAATATAAGTGGTGTAAATTATATTTACCTGGCTACGAGACTGTTTTTCCAATATAAGACGTTGCACACATTACTTGTAATGCTCATTAGAAGGTTAAACATGCACTTACGTGATTTATTAGTCTTTTTCTTGATTTGCGTCTGCACTAATTTGCATGCGCAATCTCATACAGAAAAAATAGTCGTGTATGTAGAAGACGCATTACCTTTCGCTTATTTAGAGAATGAGAAAGTATCATCCCCCTACGCCGATTACGTCCGTGTGTTAATGAGGCACGCAGGCTACGACCCTGATATTCGTCTTTTAAGTTGGGCGGGAATCATGCATACCGCTGAGGCTGATCAACCGGTGATATTTTTCCCTTTAGCACGAACGCGCGAACGCGAAACAAAGTACGTATGGCTTGGTACGCTGATTCATTTCCATCAGTATCAATTTTATAAGCTCAAAGCGCGTAATGATATCCGGTTAAAAAATTTAAACGATGCCAAAAAATATCGGATAGGCGCGATTGAGGGCGATGCGAGGGAACAATATTTAATCGACAATGGTTTCCGCCATCACGAACAGAGCGGACTTACAAATATTGTCAATAACAAAGATGGGATCAGATTATTACAGATAGGTCGAATAGAACTTTTGCCGTTATCGATTGATAATTTCAAAGCAATCTGTCGACCTGATTGCGCCAATTATGAAATCGCGTTTCCTCTGAACCTACACCTCAATCTAGAATTGGCTGCGAATAAAGCCACCCCTAAGAGCGTGACTCAACGAATAATTCGGGCCTATGATGACTTAGAAAAAAATGGCACCCGTTCCCGACTATTGGTCGATCATTAAATATTCTAAGATAAACGGGTACATGACTTGCCCTTAACATTAACACTTAATTGCTTTGATGGAACGCGATTGGTTTCGAAGAATAAAACAAAATAATCACATAAAGATCACATAAAGATCGCACTGTGCAGTAACGTCATAACATCAAACAATCACAGGTTCATTTTTAATTTGCTTAAAAAAACCAACAACATCGGCTTCGACGCGAGTTCTGGCAAAACTTGGCAAGCTTTGCCAGATACGCTTACCATAAGGTTTAGATATAAGACGTGGATCACATATCATGAGCACACCTCGATCAGTTTCATCACGAATTAAACGACCTGCCCCCTGCTTAAGATTAATAATTGCCTCCGGCAGTTGGTGATGCACAAAACCATTCATACCTTTCTTTTCCATGGCGGAAATTCTGGCAGCAAGGACTGGGTCATCTGGCGGTGAAAATGGTAATTTATCAATAATAACCAGCGACAACGCTTCTCCCCGCACATCAACCCCCTCCCAAAAACTCTGACTGCCAATCAACACGCCATTACCAGATGCACGAAAACGATCCAACAATTCGGTCCTACCGGCATCGCCCTGTATGAACAAGGGAAAGGTTAAACCCAGTTTTTCAAACTCTTCTTTTAATCGCTCTGCTGAGAATTTAACTGCTTTTAAAGTTGTACATAAAAGAAACGTTCTGCCTCCAGCCGCTGCGATAACGGGCAAAGCAGCATTGACGACAGCCTCCGCATAATCTCTCGAGTTTGGATCAGGCATTCCCTCAGGCACGTATAAAAAACCTTGCTCTTGATAATTAAATGGACTCGCCCACGTATGCGCAGGTTCGTTCCATAAACCCATTTGCGAAACAAAGTGCGTAAAATCATTTTTCACTGCCATTGTTGCGGACGTAAATATCCACGCCCTTGGCACACCCTCTCTCTGCTTATTAAAGATGGGCGCGATAGATAGCGGCGTTCTGTGCAGCTGAAGTGATACTGAAAAAGCTTCGACCCATAAAACATAGTCGCCGTCTTTTTCCTTACCGGTGGGTTCAGCATTCCAACTTTCAATTTGGTCACTTAGGATAATTGCGCGAGCGCGACATTGCTCCAGCGTTTCGGCGCGTTCCGCTTGTTTTTCAAGCACTGCCACCATATCGGACAAACTTGATTTAAGCGCCTCCAATGCCTCAAAGAATGGACTGGATGACGCGATTTGATCGATTGACAAACGCACGATATCTTGCGGAAACGCGAGCCGTAAGTCTCTTGCGGCGCGCTCAACAGGCGCAACAATCTTCGCCCATTCTGCGCCATCCCTGGCGTGCGATAGACCTTCTGCCAACGTATCCCTGCACAATTCAAGAACTTGTGAAGTTGACACCGTATCGCCAAAAAATAACGTTGCAGTTTCAGGAAGCTGGTGTGCTTCGTCAAAAATAACTGTATTTGCTGACGGCAATAATTCTGCAATGCCTGTATCTTTGAGCGCTACGTCAGCAAAAAACAAATGGTGATTAACAACAACAACATCCGCTTGTTGCGCCTCTTTCCGCGCCTTCATCACAAAACAATCCTGGTAGTATTGGCACTCGGAGCCCATACAGGTGTCTTTTGTCGACGTAACAAGATTCCAAACGCTTGCCGTTTCAGGAACTCTGGCAAGCTCAGCTTTATCACCACTGCTGGTTGTTTTAATAAATCGGGAAATATCTCTTAGATAACCAACATCTTCACGGGAGCTCAAACGACCATTTTGCATGGTTCGCTCAAGGTGATAGTGGCATAAATAATTGGATCGGCCTTTCAATAGCGCCACCGAAACGGGTGCCTTCAACACCTTCTTAATGGTGGGAATATCTCTCAAAAACAACTGATCCTGCAAATTTTTGGTACCTGTCGAAACGATCACCTTCCCACCCCACAGCAATGCCGGAGCAAGATAGGCATAAGTCTTGCCAGTTCCAGTTCCCGCCTCTGCTAGTAAAGTGCTTTGCCCGGCAATCGCACTTGCAATTGCCTTTGCCATCTCCGTCTGAGCGGTTCTTGGACGATAGCCAGCGATCGCTGCACTTAACGGACCGGAAAGTCCAAAAATATGGTCAATTTCTGCATCGTGTAGGCTAACAGATGCTTCTTTAGTAGAATTTTCAATCAAAATGGCGACAGTCAATAACTAACAACAAATAAAATTCTCACTCGAAAAAGTGGCTTAGGCCGGGACATCAGGAGTTAATTGAATTTTGAGTAAAGTGATATGATCCTTGAGCTGGAGTTTTCGCTTTTTCAAACGACGCAGCTGTAATTCATCATGATCAGGATCTTTCGTCAAAGCATCGATGACAACATCAAGATCGCGATGCTCAACTTCTAATTCAATAATGCGTTGTCGTACATGTTCAAATTGGCTCATAGCCTTCAGCTTAAAGTAAAATAGTGTCAGTGAGTATTAAATCTTGGAAAGCGAAAAAAATTCGACTTTCCGCTAGTGTAATCTACCAAGACGTATGAGCCAATATAAGATAGAAGCGGGTACCGGACAACACATCGGTGATCGACAGGAACAACAAGATAGGGTTGCACTTTTCGCGGCACCCCATGCGCCGGGTTATATGATGGCTGTCGTCGCTGATGGAATGGGCGGAAAAAGTGGTGGAGCGCTTGCTGCCGAACAGGTTGTACGCACTAGCAAGCAGCTATTTGATGAATTTTACCCCGGAAATAACGTTCAGGCATTATTAGAAAATATCCTGAATGAAGCACATACCGTCATTAAATTAACCGCTGTTTCCTCGGAGAAGGAACCACATAGCACCTTTGTTGCCCTGGTGCTAACACCTCAGCACGAGGCGATATGGGCACACGCTGGTGACTCAAGGCTATATCGCTTTACTGGCCCCAATTTCGGGGAAAAAACTCGAGACCATTCTTATGTAGAAAAATTAGTCGACGAGGGAAAAATTCTCCCCGAAGAAGCGAAAACACACAAGTTATCCAATATTTTGGTTAATGTTCTCGGCTCAACAAATGCCACGCCCTATATTACCTTCGGAAAACACAAGAATTTAAAGGTCGGAGATAGTTTCTTATTGTGCACAGATGGACTGTGGCACTATTTTGACGATGCAGAGCTATCAGCAGCGGTCGCCGCAAACACTCCACGTCAGGCGTCAGAGTTATTGATAAGGAAAGCACGGGATCGTGGCAATCCAAGAGGCGACAATTGCACTTTTGCAATCGTCAAACTCATCAACCAACCAACAGAAGTCAAAACTTACACAGTTCAAAAAATCCGCAGTGCAATTTGAACCTAAGAAAGCAAATAAATAAGGCCGGGAACCGGCCTTAATTTCTGGGTGAAACGTAAAGTTACGTCAAACACAATTTGCTCAGGCAAGATCCGGTTTATTTTGAAAATCGATAGTCTCGAAATTGATCACATTACTATCTTCTTCTAACATAACTGGAGCATTGGTAGCAACTGGGGTCGTGCTGGCATTCTCCCAAACCCTGGCACCACCTCCCGATGTTTTTTGACGTTCTAGCTCGTTAGCGATGGAAATCAGCAATAAAATATCGCGATAAACAGGAAGTTCAAAACCCATTCGTTTTCCATCTCTATCATCGATAAGTAAGCTTTCCAAGAACGGCAAAATTTCATTGCTGTTCCACATTGAGCAGATTTTTTTAGACAAATGCTCAAAGTCATCTAAATGTCTGGACGGCAAAGTTGCTGGATCTACTTCGAACTCTGGTACATTGGCATTAAAAAATACCACGAAGCGATCTCGCAATGGATCATATTTTTCTTTGTTACCGACGACTCTGTACAAATCTAACAGATATAACCAAGGCACTGGCGAGTCTGGCTGATCAAGTTCGGCTTGCGGCTCTAAAATTTCTATCGCCCGTTCAGGATCATTCACTGACATCCAAAATTCAGCTTCTTGAGTCACATCCGATATTTCTTCAACCTTCACCGATGTCGCCCTTGAAGAGAAAAAATTAAAAGTACTACTATTTGTATCTTCTAACGACGGGGTGTAATTTTTGCCAAATATCGATGGCGCATCGATATTGCCCAACGCTTGTTGGGATTCAGTTTTCGATTTGGTTTTGGCAATTGTTGATTGCGGCGCAGAACTTGAATTCTGTCCCGATTCAGGTAACTCTCTGGCAACGGTCGTGGACGAGATATAACTTGCCTGCACACTGTTGACCAACTCCTCAATATTTGGTTTCGTTTCGACGACAGGTCTCGCTTCTTTTTGCTCCCACCAGGTCGACGATGTCTTTTTATGAATCCGGCGGATATATGCGACCAATAAGCCAGCCAACCCAAGCGCTGCAAGTATCAACGCGATCAAAACATAGAACCACTCTTTTGGCACCGACGCTTCTCTCAGGTCCTCGAGCGCTGTTCTTCCCTGCAGAAGTTGCCGTTTCAGTTGTATTGATTCTTGCGTTGTCGATCGATTCTTTTGATCTGGCGCAACGGGTACGGCAGCTGAACTCGATGGCGCATTTTCGCCTCGCAGCATCGCGGCAAACTGCGCCTGAGCCAGCCGGAGTTCCGCAGAACGGTCGCCGTTCTTATGATCCGACTCTTGGGACAAGGTACTTTCAAGTTTCAGACCTTGTGGCACAACATCTGCGTCATCAGATAATTTTAGGGCGTCTTTCGTACGCGGCATGTCGATCATTTTTTTTGTCGACTTAAGCCTTTTGCTGTTTGTGCTTTGATCCGCATTAACTGCAACAATTTCTGACTTATTTTTTACGACGATTTTTTTTGAGATCTGCGCAGGCAGTTCTACACGTTGTGGCAAAGTATTTGCGGGCGCTTGGGCGACCTCATTCATCGCCGCAATCTGATTCGGGATACTTGCGCTTATATCGGGAGGATCAAGAAGAATTAAATACTCGCGATGCAACTGAAGGTCGCAAGAAATATTGAGGACGACCCTTACGGCAGGTTCAGAAATATTTTTTCGGGCAAATAAATTTAAATATTTAACGTTGCCCTGTGTCGACAATTTGAGATCCACAGGCGATAAAAACACACCTTCAGCAGACTCGACACTCGCCCGGAAACACCCTAGATCTACATCCTGAGCTTCAACGCCTGTAACTTCTAATTGGGCTCTAAGTTGTTGACCGAGCGACGATTGAACACGGATATTACCCACACCAAGCGCGTAGGCATCCCCCATTGTGCTAGCAACCAAAGTGCCCAAACACAAAAGATAAAGAGATGGTCGTGGAGATGGAACAGTAATAATAATGTCCTCAATAAATTATAAACATCAATGTTTTATTAGCAATATAACTCTAATGCAATCTTAGTATGGTTATAACAAAACTAAACTAATATGAAAATGCTAAAGATGAAACAAAATGCCTTACACCAAAGAAATTTGGTTAATTTTTATTAAATCTCATTTTTTTTATTGAATTAAACAACACCACTCTAAATTCAATTGCATCATCTTACAATTAAGTTACCAATTATTTCTGACTAACATCAAGAATTTTCTTAGAAATTCCACGTAAAATGTTCACCTCCTCGGCCTCAAGGCCGGCACGAGAGAATAAGCGTTTCAATCTCGGCATTAGTTTTTTAGGATTTTCCGGATCAAGAAAATCAATCGCGACTAACGCCCGCTCAAGATGGGAATACATGGCGTCAATTTGTTCATTGGACGCTGCTTGCCCAAAAAATCCAACTTGACTAGCACCATCGCTTTTCACGTTCACAGCCATTCTGCTTTCATAGGCCAGCAACTGTATTGCTTGTGCCAGATTTAAAGATGAGTAGTCGGGATTGGCAGGAATATTGATCAACGCCTGACAATTCATTACGACTTGATTGGGCAGGCCGTAGCGTTCACTGCCAAAAATAAATGCAACCTCCCCCTCCTCCTTGTACGCAATCCGTTCAGTGACTTCCCTGGGAGAAAGTATAGGGGGTGAAAATTCTCTCAAACGCGCACTGACGGCCGCCACAAACTTACAACCTGATACCGCTTCTTCTGTGGTCTTCACAATTTGTGCGGACTCTAATATATCTAATGCGCCGCTTGCAAAGGCTATTGCATCTGGATGACTCAGTGCATTTTCAAAACGTGGATTGACTAAGATCAATCGACCAAAACCCATCGTTTTAATCGCCCTTGCTGCCGCACCGATGTTGCCAGGATGACTAGTTTCTACGAGAACGAAGCGAAGTCTTTGAAAAAGAGATGTGTCAGTTTCTGTCAAGTTCATTTAAAATAGCAAGATTAAGCGTTAATTGTTATTTGATTGAGCGACCTGGTTGCCTGACGAAAGACAATAGCGCACGCTCTTTATCATTTTTGTGTAGCAAACCTGACTCTGTCATTTTTAATTGACAGAGCCGCGTTTGCCGTCATTTTATCGGAAACCTTATGCACCCAATGCTCAATACGGCTATTAAAGCCGCTCGTCGCGGCGCGACAGTTATCAATCGCGCTTCTTTTGACCTCGATCGCGTTAGCGTAACAGAAAAACATTTCAATGATTTTGTTACTGAAGTCGATCAAGCTGCAGAAGCCGCAATCATTGAGGTGCTGAAAACAGCCTACCCCGACCATGCAATTCTTGCTGAAGAATCGGGGGCTTCCGCTAATCTAAACGACGAAAGTGAATATGTCTGGATCATCGATCCTCTAGATGGTACTACTAATTTCATCCACGGTTTCCCGCAATATTGCGTTTCAATCGCT
Organism: Undibacterium sp. SXout20W; assembly: GCF_049340285.1. Classification (NCBI taxonomy): domain Bacteria; kingdom Pseudomonadati; phylum Pseudomonadota; class Betaproteobacteria; order Burkholderiales; family Oxalobacteraceae; genus Undibacterium; species Undibacterium sp. SXout20W. Next base: position 131,086 of record NZ_JBMPPH010000003.1, read on the forward strand.
TTACAACATCGCGGCATCATTACTCAAGCCGTGGTATACGATCCAACACGCAACGAAATGTTTACTGCAAGCAAGGGCGGCGGTGCTTTCCTGAACGATAAACGTATCCGCGTCACCCGTTGTGACAAAATCGCTGATGCCTTGATCGGGACAGGATTTCCGTCACGCGATCTATCTGGTCTTGATCAATACGTCGACATGTTTAAAGTAATGACGGCTAAATGCCATGGATTAAGAAGACCTGGTTCAGCAGCCTTGGATCTGGCATATGTTGCGACTGGTCGACTCGACGGCTTCTTTGAAAAAGGTTTAGCGCCTTGGGATATCGCTGCAGGATCATTGTTAATCACTGAAGCCGGCGGTATCGTTGGTACGTTTGCTGGTGACTCTGACTACCTGCACAAAGGCGATGTACTGGCAGGAACACCAAAAGTATTTGGACAAATGGTTAATTTACTTCAACCATTCTCAGCGTCTTATAAGTAAAAATTTTTTATCTCTTTTACACTCAGCGTCATTTTCGCTGAGTGCCCTTTCACAGGACTGGCGTAAGTCAGTCAGTGCGTTCACAAGATCAGTAGAAACACATGCCCTCATTTATTGAACTCGGCCTATCCGAGGACATTGTTCGTGCAGTTAGCGAACAAGGTTACACATCACCAACCCCGATTCAGTTACAGGCCATTCCGGCTGTCATCAAGGGTGGGGATTTATTGGCTGGCGCGCAAACCGGTACCGGAAAAACTGCGGGTTTCACCTTACCAATACTCCAGCGCCTTTCCACTTCTGCCAACGCTCCTAAAGACAAACTTTCCAAACGTCCGATTCGCGCATTGGTTCTCACACCGACCCGCGAACTCGCTGCTCAGGTTCAAGAGAGTGTAGAAACTTACGGAAAATATGTTCCACTGACATCTGGTGTGATTTTTGGCGGCGTCGGTATCAATCCTCAAATTAAGTTGTTGAAGCATGGCGTTGATATCTTAGTTGCTACGCCAGGCCGCCTGCTGGATCACCATCAGCAAGGCACAATCGATCTGCGCAACATTGAAATTTTGATCCTCGATGAAGCTGATCGGATGTTGGATATGGGATTTATCCACGACATCAAAAAAGTTCTCGCGATATTGCCGGCAAAACGTCAGAACTTATTATTTTCAGCGACTTTTTCTGACGAAATCAAAGTACTAGCAGATCGCCTTCTGAACAATCCTGAAATGATAGAAGTTGCACGGCGCAATTCAACGGTTGAAGTCATTGCACAGAAAATTCACCCAGTTGATCGCGATAAAAAACACCCGCTACTTGCCCACCTGATTAAAACGCATCAATGGTCGCAGGTTTTAGTGTTTACCAGAACCAAACATGGCGCCAATAAGTTGGTCGAACAATTAGCAAAAGATGGCGTCGCCGCGATGGCAATCCATGGCAACAAGAGCCAATCAGCACGAACCAAAGCGTTGGCCGAATTTAAAGATGGTAGCTTACCGGTACTTGTTGCAACAGATATCGCTGCACGCGGGATCGACATTGATCAGTTACCACACGTGGTGAACTATGATCTACCTAATGTTCCAGAAGATTATGTGCATCGCATTGGTCGTACTGGCCGCGCTGGTGCGACCGGAGAAGCAGTCTCGCTGGTTTGTGTTGATGAATTTAAGTTACTAGCTGACATCGAAAAATTCATCAAACGCCAAATTCCTCAAGAAATTGTCGACGGCTTTATTCCAGATCCGCACGCCAAGGCTCAACCAATTCAATTACGCAGTTTTGAAGGACGCGGAACGCCCCCTGGTGGCAGAGGTCAACGCCCTCAATCAGGAAATAAACCAGCACAACAACGTACACAAAGCCGCACCCCAACACAAGGCGCAGCGGTAGTACGTGACGGTGGTAGCAAACCACGCCCCGCTGGCAATCGCCCCACCGTAAAGCAATCTACACCACGGCGCTCTGGCGGCCGCGGCAATGGCTAAGCGAACAAAATAGTTATTAGTAGTTAAGTTGTGAAGGGTAATAAAATCAGGATTGTAAAATCCTACTTTTATTACCCTATTTTTATGCCCAACAACATCGGTCATTTTATAAAATTTAAATCAACACCGCACTTACAAAGCATAGCCAGCTGTCGACTATAATGGTTGCCGCGGAATCTGCTCATTTGTTGTGATCAGTATCAAATTGAAGAGCGTGAAAAAATGCTTTCACGCTTGTGTTACGAGCTGAATTGACAGAGCCACATTTAATAAAATGACGCGAACCAAAAGCCTTGAAATAGTTAACTGTCGCCATTCAATTTTCGCAAAATAAAAATTTCAATTTAACCAATAAAAAAGCAGATACTTAAGATATAAAACAATAAAAATCAACGAATTATGAGTACAGAAAAAAGCACACACACCCCGATGATGCAGCAGTACCTCAGCATTAAAGCGGAACATCCAGAGACCCTGGTCTTTTATCGCATGGGCGATTTTTACGAATTATTTTTTGGCGATGCCGAAAAAGTTTCACGTTTGCTGGGCATTACACTCACCCAAAGAGGTAGTTCTGGTGGAAACCCTATCAAAATGGCAGGAATTCCGTTTCACTCATTAGAACCGTATCTTGCCAAACTGGTCAAGATGGGCGAGTCAGCTGCCATTTGTGAACAGATCGGTGACCCAGCGACAAGCAAGGGACCTGTCGAGCGCAAAGTAATGCGCGTGATTACGCCTGGGACGTTGACAGATACAGACTTACTACCCGAAAAGTCTGAGCGCCCTCTGCTATCACTGTGCTTACTGCAACATAGAAAAACAGTCACCGTTGGACTCTCGTGGCTTTCGCTGGCCAGTGGGGCTTTAAAATTAATGGAATTTGCAACGGATGAGAAATCGTTACTGCAAAGACTCCAACATGAATTGGAACGTATATCACCAGCAGAAATCTTAATTTCAGCCGGCACCTTATTGCTTGATGAACATTATCAACTTTTGCCAGGCAAATTTTCTGAGGTCCCTGATTGGCATTTTGATGTAAAGCAAGGTCAAAAAGCACTACAGGATCAATTAGGCACCAGTAGCTTAACTGGCTTCGGCGTAGAAAGTATAAGTCCCGCACTTGGCGCTTCAGGCGCTTTGCTGCGTTACGCAGAAAGCACACAAGGCCGCGGTTTAAAACACGTCAACAGCCTCACAGTAGAAAGTGAACATGAGTTTATCGGCCTCGACACGGCAACCCGTCGAAATCTTGAGATCACTGAAACATTACGTGGTCAGGAATCGCCTACGTTATTTTCCTTATTGGATCATTGCCGTACAGCGATGGGCGCGCGACTCTTACGACACTGGCTACATCACGCAAAACGGGATCAGAAGATCGCGCGGGCACGCCATGATGCGATAAAAGCTTTAATTAAGGCGGATTCTGCGGATGGACTTGCGACAACACTGAATGCCGTTCCGGATATTGAACGCATAACGACCCGCATCGCCCTGCAATCTGCCCGGCCACGTGATTTATCAAGCTTAAGAGACGGCCTGCAACATCTGCCAAATCTACGTAATTACGTCAGTATGTGCATTGCCGACAATCAAACCAGCGTCCTGACCAAAATACTTACCGATCTAATGACGCCCAGTGATTGTTTGGACTTATTAGAGCGTGGACTGATGCCATTGCCCGCCACGATGGTGAGAGATGGCGGCGTTATTGCGACTGGATTTGACGTTGAACTCGACGAACTGCGCGCACTCTCTGAAAACGCAGGTCAATTTTTGGTCGATCTTGAAACGTCGGAACGAGAGCGCACTGGAATTACGAATTTACGTGTTGAGTACAACCGCGTTCATGGTTTTTATATCGAGGTTACGAATGGTCAGAGCGACAAGGTTCCTGAAAATTATCGCCGTCGACAAACCCTCAAAAATGCCGAACGTTACATCACGCCAGAATTAAAAGCCTTCGAAGACAAAGCCTTATCCGCTCAAGAACGGGCTTTAGTTCGCGAAAAAGTGCTCTATGAAAAGCTACTGCAAGACTTATTGCCGCACATCAGCCTCTTGCAGGCCATAGCACACGCTATTGCTGAATTGGATACCCTCGTTAGCTTGACTGAGCATGCAACCAAAAATAATTGGTGCCCACCTGAATTGGTATCTGAGCCCATATTACAAATTCATCAGGGACGGCACCCTGTCGTTGAAAACCAAATTGAACGATTTATTGCTAATGATTGCGATCTGTCGCAAGATCGCAAACTGCTTTTAATTACGGGCCCCAATATGGGTGGTAAATCAACATTTATGCGCCAAGTCGCATTAATTACATTACTTGCCTATATTGGCAGTTACGTACCTGCAACTTCCGCCACAATCGGCCCTATCGACCGTATATTTACACGAATTGGTGCTGCGGATGATCTTGCAGGAGGACGCTCAACGTTTATGGTGGAAATGACTGAGTCTGCCGCGATTTTAAATGGTGCGACTGAGAATTCGCTGGTTCTCATGGATGAAGTCGGCCGCGGGACATCGACATTTGACGGCCTTGCATTGGCATGGGCGATTTCGAAACATTTAATTCAAGTTTCTAAAAGTTTCACGCTATTTGCGACCCATTATTTTGAATTAACTCAATTACCGGAAGTTCATCCTAGTGCCGAAAATGTCCATCTTTCTGCAGTGGAACACAAAGAGAACATTGTTTTTCTGCATGCCGTGCAACCAGGCCCAGCTTCTCAAAGCTATGGTTTGCAAGTTGCCCAACTTGCCGGCATTCCGCAGTCAGTTATTCGCTCTGCACGCAAGCACTTAACAGAACTGGAAGCACATTCGTTACAATCTACACCCCAGTTTGATTTGTTTTCAGCCCCCGCAGTACCTGTCGGAATTGAAGAAGACGTAACCTTGCCTGATCCAATAGAGAATGAATTAAATGATGCCCTAACATCAATTGACCCTGACGCAATGACGCCACGTGAAGCCTTAGATGCACTTTACGATTTAAAAGCATTGCAAAAGAAATATAAAAAATAGAAAAAAAGCCGCAAAAATGCGGCTTTTTTTTCATCACAATTCACAGATTAAATACAAATAATAAGACGCTTGTTATTACCCAGAATTATCAGTCTACATTAGTTTAAATCAGTGAATTGGGTGGCTGCGGTATTCATTCCCTGCGTCCTCATCTTCATCATCGTCATGGTGATGTCCATGCTCACCGTGCACATGACCATGTGCGATTTCTTCATCAGTTGCCTCTCTGACGTCATCAACCGTGACAGAAAAACGCAAAGCAATCCCTGCCAAAGGATGATTGCCATCCAAGACAACCTTGTCGTCCGCAATATCGGTCACTGTAAAAATATGTGCTTCCTCTTCCGACTCATCGGACTCATCAGAATCCTCCGGCATACCTTCAAATTGCATACCAACTTCCAAAGGCGAAGGAAAGCGTGAACGTGGCTCAACCTTAATCAGCGCAGCATCGTAGTCGCCGAAAGCGTCTTCGGGGTTCAATTGCAACGTTGTTGCGTAGCCGACTTCTTTACCTTCCAAAGCTTCTTCGATTTTTGGAAAAATATTGTCGTAGCCACCATGAAGATAAACCATAGGCTCTTGCCCTTCTTCGATCAGATTATCTTGCGCATCTGTTAACTTATAACGGGCCGTCACGACTGAGTTTTTGACGATCTTCATACAACTTCCTTAAAAAAATATTCATCCCTGATTATACCCGTCTGGAACAAGCATTCATGCAGGCATATAATACAGATATGAAAAAAAATTCCACACCCCTTCCCCTGCTGGGCGGACTCAGCGCAGATCAATTCTTCAGCGAATACTGGCATAAGAAACCATTAGTCATTCGCCAGGCTATTCCCGGGTTTTCTCCCTTACTAAGTCCTTCTGAACTATTTGCGCTAGCTGAGCAGGATGACGTTGAATCCAGATTAATCAGTTTTTTTAAACAACATTGGGAAATGAAAAATGGCCCAATTAGCAAACTTCCTCTAAAAGAAAAGAAAGATTGGACTCTTTTAGTACAAGGCGTGAATCTTCATAATGACGCTGCAGATAACCTATTAAGACAATTTCGCTTCATACCAGACGCCCGATTAGATGATTTAATGATCAGTTATGCCGCAGATAATGGCGGCGTAGGTCCTCATTTTGATTCTTATGACGTATTTTTATTGCAAGCACATGGCCAACGACGTTGGCAAATTGGCGCCCAAAAAGATTTGTCTTTAATCGAAGGAATGCCACTGAAGATATTAAGCAACTTTATACCGGAACAGGAGTTTATTCTTGAACCTGGCGATATGCTTTATCTTCCACCGCAGTACGCACATGATGGCGTCGCGATCGGAGAGTGCATGACTTATTCAATAGGTTTTCGTGCGCCCTCTTATCAGGAACTTGGCGAATCCTTCCTTGGCTTTATGTCAGATACAATCGACTTACCGGGCCGCTATGAAGATCCAGAATTGCAAGCAACCATACATCCCGCGGAATTAAGTACGGCAATGGTCGAGAAAATCGGTGCCGAAATTGCAAAAATTAAATTTTCTGAAGAAGACATCACCATTTTCATCGGTGAGTACATGTCCGAACCAAAAGCTAGCGTATTTTTTAACTCTCCAGAAAAACCACTTAGCCCAAAACGCTTCGCGCAAAGCGCACAGAAACGAGGCATTCGGCTGTCTTTGAAAACAACCATGCTATACAAAGGCAAGCATGTCTTTATTAATGGCGAGTCTTTTGCTGTTGGAAAAGAAGATGCAAAGCTACTGATTAAACTAGCAAATGAACGTTGTCTGAACGGCGAAGATTTAGCCAATACGACGCCCGACGTCTTAGAGGCATTTTGTCTTTGGTATGAAGATGGCTGGTTACAATTAAGCTAATGGTTTTTTCCTTTCAACATCATAATTGGAATGAAAATAGCGTAATCTTCCAAAAAATCCGCTATTTTCAGGTTTAGACGCTTTGCTCGGTGTAAATTTTTAACAAATTAGGGGCAATTAGGCATCAATGTCTATTCCATTGCCGGAAAAATCATTATAATCATGGGCTAGGAAACTTTCGGAGGAGTTGCTGGATTTATTTCAACAGATTCCTTTGAGTAAGCCTATAGAGCGATAATTACCGGTAATTATTCATCGCAAAATTTTGATCTTATTTTTTGATCTACTTATTGAAAGTACAAACATGAAAAAATCACTCTTGCTCGTATCCCTGTTAGCAATCGCTTTGGTAGCTTGTGGCAAAAAAGATGAAGCACCAGCATCCGCTGCTGCACCAGCGCCAGCTTCAGCAGCAGCTGAAACACCAGCAGCAGCACCAGCACCTGCTGCAGCTTCTGACGCAGCTCCAGCTTCTGACGCAGCTCCAGCTGCTTCCGCAACAGCGGCACCAGCTTCCAAGTAATTTTTAATTACTTGTTAAAAAGCCGACCAACTGGTCGGCTTTTTTTATTACCAGAATCAATTGAGTATATACATCAATTTATATATTCAAGAACTCAATGACTCATTGGTTCATTGGTTCATTGGTTAATTGGTTCATTTGTTCGTCAGTTCATCGGTTCGCCGGTTCATCGGTTCATCGGTTCATAGGCTCTTGATACATATGAATGTAAAAGCCACACTTTACATCCAAGCATCAATCAAATCGGCGATAAAATGAAAAAACGCGGCAAGCCGCGTTTTTTTTCGTTACGTTGAAGCTTATTTCAACTGCTCCTGCAGCAATTTTAATATCTTGTCTGCAACGGCGGAAGAGTCAATCTTACCATCCGCATCCTGAACAGTGACAGTGCTTGCGTCACCTGCATCCGCATTTTTAACAAACACACGATATTTCTTCGCATTTTTATCAGCATCTGATGATCCGAATGAGAACAATTTAGAGAAGAAGCCTTCACTCGCACCTTTTGTTTTCGCTTCGATATCCTGATCGATATAACGAACAAAGTACAAGCCTTTTGAACGATCTCTATCTTCAACAGTGAAGCCCACACGATCAAGAGCCAAGCCAACCCGACGCCATGTTCGGTCAAAACCTTCATCAACCGAAATATAGCTTGTGTCGCCATTTTGAAGCAATTTTGAGTGAGGTTTACTATCTGTTACAGCTGCAGTAGTCACTGCTTGCTTAGCGCCATCTGCATCTGCACCTAAACGCACCATCAGACGCGTCAAAAACTCTGCTTCAAGACCCGGATCTTCCGGACGCGACGTCCAGACAGCAGTATCTTTTTGAGCACCCGACAAAACTTCCTGAGCACCACGATGACTGATGTAGATTTCTAGTGAACCATTAGGACCGCGCTCTAAACGCGTGCGAAACTTATCACGCTCTCCAGTAGAATATAATGAATCCAAGACTTTACCCAGCGTGTCGCGAATAAAATCCTGTGGGATTTTGGCGCGATTTTCAGCCCAATCCGTTTCCATCACGCCAGCTTCCTGATTTTCCACATTAATCAAGAAACCCAACTCTTGCCAAAAATCTTTAATTTGCGGCCACAAAGCCTCTGGTGACTGACGAGAAATCACCAACCAACGCTGATTACCCTGACGCTCGATGTGCATATCCTTTAACTGACCAGGTGCGATCGATGCGCTTGCCACCGCTGCCTTATCGCCTTTTTCGAGGTTATAACCGGAAGCTGTTGCGGTAGACTTGTTCGCTTCAGGGACTGCAAAACGGCTATCACGACGAATTTGCGTCAGATCAGGTGGAACTTCCAAAGAGACTGTCGTCACCTTTCCAGCGCTCTTGTAATCAATCTTGTTAGGCTCCAGCAAATTACCCACTGAAGTACAACCAGACAATCCAACTAACGCAACAGCGCCGATGATCCCATTTTTAGCAACAAAGCTTTTTGCCATGTGAAAGTCCCTACGAATTATTATCAATTAAAACGACCTGGAGCAAACGACTTGGTAACAAATCGTTCAAGATGATGCTTATTGTAATACACCTGCTTCACGCAACGCAGCACGAACCGTCTCATGGAATTGCTCAGACATAGGAACGAGGGGCAAACGAATACCGGAAGAAATTAACCCCATTTCCATTAATGCCCACTTAACAGGCAAAGGATTCGGCTCAACAAACAATTTGTTATGCAGAGATAAGATGCGATTGTTAATGGCAATGGCTGTTTTTGTATCACCGTTCATCGCTGCGACACACAACTCATGCATGGCACGTGGCGCCACGTTCGCAGTCACTGAGATATTACCCTTGCCACCGCAGAACATCAGCGCCATAGCAGTAGGATCATCGCCGGAATATACCGCAAAACCCTCTGGGGCCGAGCGAATCAGCTCAATACCGCGTGCAATATTACCGGTGGCATCTTTTACACCAATAATTCCCGGAATTTGCGCGAGACGCAGGATGGTGTCGTTGGACATATCGGCAACGGTGCGACCTGGAACGTTATACAAGATCACTGGAATATCGACTGATTCAGCAATTTTTTTGAAATGCTGATACATACCCTCTTGAGTTGGGCGATTGTAATAAGGCACAACTTGCAAGGATGCGTCTGCACCAACTTCTTTTGCAAACTTTGTAAAAGCAATTGCTTCAGTGGTCGAATTACTCCCTGAACCTGCAATGACAGTGACCCGCTTATTAACGTGCTCAACCGCGACACGAATTAATTCGCAATGCTCCTCTGGAGAAACTGTAGGCGATTCACCCGTCGTCCCAACGATTACGATACCGTCAGTACCTTCAGCAATATGCCAATCAATCAACGTACGCAAGGACGGCAAATCGAGACTGCCATCAGCATGCATAGGGGTCACAATAGCAACCAGACTTCCCTGTATCTTTGTCATGTTAGTGCACGAAAAAAGTAAAACCCCGATTGTAGCGGATAGACTGCCAATCGGGGGCGTAAAAAGCTGGAATTTGGATTCAAACTATTCAACTAAATGGTTCTTATCAATTCAAATCAGGTCATTGAGCGAAGAAATTGCCGTTTTACGCGCACAAACGCGTTGCACCATGGCTGGCTTCGGCACCTCAACAACACCTTCCTCATATGCGATGACATGCATATCCACTGATGCGTTAGAAGCCATTTGCTGCAAAAGTTCACCTGGTTTTAATAAAAACTGTGGATTTGATGGTTTTCCAAAGAATGCGTTGCCCGTGGCGAAGGTTTCATAAATAAGAATACCTTCAGGTTTTAGACTCGCTAACAAATGCGGAAACAATGGTCGATGCAAATAATTGCAAACAATAATCGCAGAAAATAAATGATCCTCGAAAGGCCAGCTCGCTGTCTCAGGGTCAGGGTCAGGCTCCAGATCATGATGCAATACTCGGCTACCCTGCTGCTTTAATGCTAACAACGCGTCAGCATCGCGATCCAATGCCATTACTTCATGGCCAGAGGCGAGCAACCAACTGGCATGCCGTCCGCTGCCGCAGGCTAGATCGAGTATCAATCCCGGCGGCAATAGATGGGCAAAACGCTGAACCCAGGGAGAAACCAATCCAGGTGTACTCCCTCCCAAGCTTATTGGACAGTTATCTACAGACACGGCGGAATTATAAAGCCAGAAAACCAAGCAACATCGAAAAAGGCGTCATCAGTTGCTCGAGAAGAAAGTTAGAAAGAACGATGACAGGCACCAACCAGAATTGCAACCAATGAATCATCACCATTCCCATCACAATGAAAAACCCATAGGGTTCAACTTGGGCAAATTTATAGGCAAGTTTATTCGGCAACAAGCTGATTAAAATCCGACCGCCATCCAGAGGGGGAATGGGAAATAAATTAAAAGCGAGCATCACCAAATTGGTGAGCACACCCGCATCAGCCATTTTTATAAAAAAAGGCTCCGCTATATTTGCAGAATTCAATATCACGCCAAGCAGCATCCAAAAAAAGGCCATGATAAAGTTCGCGCCTGGCCCCGCCAGTGCCACCCAAGCCATATCTCGCTTGGGGTTTTTCAGCTTAGAAAAATTGACGGGCACTGGTTTAGCGTAGCCAAATATAAACCCGCCACCAGTAGCAATACTGGCCACATATAAAACAACGGGAATAATAATCGTTCCCACGGGATCAATATGCACCAGCGGATTAAGGCTTACCCGGCCCTGATTGTACGCCGTCGAATCACCAAAATATTTAGCAGCGTAGCCATGCGCAGCTTCGTGCAAAGTAATGGCAAATATCACTGGTAACGCATAAATCAGAAGCGTTCTAATCAGTTCACTGATGTCATTCATATGTTGTTTTAATTATTGCCAAAAAGAAATTCAAATTCGCTAATGCTACATTGAGAAAGAACGTTAGAGCCAAAAGACAGAGTCGAAATTTGCACGAAATAAGACGCTTAGACAACTATAAGCCAAACACGCTGGCATCACCCCTGCCTTGACGGATTAACTCAGGCACATCGCCCGTCATGTCTATGACCGTCGTTGGTGTCAAACTGCATGGTCCCCCGTCTATAATCAAATCTACCAATTTTTCCAAGCGCTCGCGAATCATTTCTGGATCCGTAATTGGCTCATCTTCGTTTGGCAAAATTAAGGTTGTGGCCAGTAATGGTTGTCGCAATTCATCAAGCAGTGCATGCGTAATCTTATTTTCAGGGACTCGCAAACCAATGGTCTTACGTGACGGATGACTCAACCGTCGTGGCACTTCCTTGGTTGCTTCTAAAATCATCGTGTACGGTCCAGGCGTCGCCGTTTTGAGCATACGGTATTGACGGTTATCGACTTTCGCGTACAGGGCAATTTCTGACAAATCGCGACAAAGTAAGGTCAAATGGTGTTTTTCATCGACGTCACGAATCTTTCTCAGACGCATGACTGCATCCTTATCATCTAAGTGACACACCAACGCGTAACAAGAGTCCGTCGGCACCGCAACAATACCGCCGCCATCAATAATTTGTACAGCCTGTTTAATCAATCGCAGCTGCGGATTATCTGGATGAATCTGGAAAAATTGGCTCATAAAATGAATAAAGGCGGTAGCATTTGCTACCGCCAGAAAAGTTAATGCTGCATTATTTAAGGTTTTGCAACGCTGCGATACGCGCTTCCATTGGTGGATGCGAGGAAAATAATTCCGACCATCCCGGTTTATCACTGATGCCGGCAGCAGCAATTGACTTTGGCAACTCTCCGGGAACCATACCGCCCAAACGGGCTAACGCGTGAATCATCGGTTGACGATTTCCCAACAGACGGGCTGAACCAGCATCGGCACGAAATTCACGTTGGCGCGAAAACCATGCAACGATCACTGAAGCAGCAATCCCAAACACGATTTCACAGACAAAGACGGTAATCATATAGCCAATACCGGGGCGGTCATCGTCATTATTCCGGAAAAATGTCTTATCAACCAGATAACCCACTACTCTGGCCAAAAATACGACAAAGGTATTTACAACGCCTTGAATGAGCGTCATGGTCACCATATCACCATTGGCAACGTGGGCAATTTCATGCCCTAGAACAGCTTCGACTTCTTCTTTTGTCATGCTTTGCAGCAATCCTGTCGACACAGCAACCAACGCGGAATTTTTGAACGCACCGGTCGCAAAGGCGTTAGGTTCACCTTCATAAATCGCGACCTCAGGCATTTGAATGCCTGCGCGCTCAGACAACATACGAACCGTGTTCACCAGCCACAATTCAGTTGACGACGTGGGTGAATCAATCACCCGCGCTCCGGTCGACCACTTTGCCATTGGCTTACTGATCAATAAAGAAAAAATAGCGCCTGTAAAACCGACCACTAATGAAAACACCATTAATGTTCCCATTTGCAAGCCATTGGCAGTTAAAAACCGATTAACACCAAGCAAGGAGAGTACGATGGACATGACCGCCATCACTGCCAGATTGGTGAGCAAAAATAAAACAATACGCTTCATGCTATCCCTCCGCTATTGGGAAATAAAAATATCTGCAAGAGATATGTGGGCATTCAATTCAATTTCAAGCGTCAAACCAACTTGTCCATACAGGTTTGGAATTTTTTGGCATTGCTGGCAATTTACCGATATCCACCTCGGCATCGGCAGGAGAGTGGAAATCCGACCCACGAGAGACAAGAAAGCCGTAACTATTAGCTATTTTTGTATATTCTTCATATTGATCAACCGTGTGACTTCCAGTCACGGTTTCAATTGCAGTGCCGCCGAGGGCTTTGAATTCTCTAAAAAAACTATCATACGCCACCGGAGATAAGTCGTAGCGTCCTGGATGAGCAACAATGGCAACTCCTCCAGCGGCAAGAATCCATGTAACAGCTTCTTGCAGCGTTGCCCAACGATGCGGAACATAACCAGGCTTACCTTCGGCCAAGTATTTCTTAAACACTTCCGAAACGGATCTGCACGCACCAATTTCAACCAGATACCGGGCAAAATGTGAACGAGAAATCAAGTTCGGATTGCTAACATAGGTCAGCGCACCCTCGTAGACGTTATTAAGACCCGCGCGTGCAGCCAAATCAGCAGACATGTCACGGGCGCGCTGTTCGCGACCAGCTCGCGTTTTAGCCAGGCCCTCGAGTAGCTTACTATTATTTTCGTCGATATTTAGGCCGACGATGTGAATCGTCTTTCTAGCCCAGGTAATCGAAATTTCGACACCTGGTATAAATTTCAATTCTAGCGCTGTTGCGGCGGCACGTGCCTCGGCAATGCCACCAATTTCATCATGATCAGTAAGCGCCCAGACGTCTACACCGTTTTTCTTAGCTCTTGCAGCTAATTCTGTAGGCGACAAAACACCATCAGACACAGTCGAATGGCTATGAAAATCAACGTTGAGAGACAGGACAGACATGGTGAGCTAGTCATTCAGAAACAAATTGAACTCACATTGTACTCCTGCGTTGCGTTATATGCTGCGACGCAACGCAGAATTGAACGATTACAACTTCATCTCAAGGCGCAAGCTAAAAGTTGTATAGGTCTTATTTGTCACATAGTCAAGACGATTTACGCCGCCCAAACTGACGTCCGTGCTTGTTACGTAGTCATTAGCGCGAAAGTTATTTGCAGACAGCCTCAGTTGTAAATCTGGGTTAAATTTCCACAATCCATAGATGTCGATTTGACGCTTAAGACCAATAACATTTAATTGTGTATCTGTGCTCTGGATGGAATACCCCGGGGTCAGGTTCAAGTTTCCTCCTAAAGTAACGGGAATCCCTGAGAGACGATAATCAAACCCTGCATTGGCGGTATAAGGTGGCTGTTGATCAATTTTATTGTAAGGCCCTTGAACGGTATCAACACGAGACCAGAAACGACTGTAATTGCTTCTGAAATCAATCGCTGGACCGTCTGGAAGAAATTCCTTCAACTGAAATTTCGCTTCTAATTCAATACCCTTCGTCGTCGCCTGACCAATATTGATTGGGGATGAAACCCAACGCTGACCAGTTGGCTCATTCACTAACTGCGTTGTTCTGCGCATTAAGTCATTTATATTTCTGACAAAGAAATTAGCGCTCAACAAACCTGCACGGCTTAGATAGTGTTCAAATGCGAGATCAATTCCTTTTGAAAGTTCAGGTTTTAGTGAAGGATTGCCAATTCGATCGGGGCGTGTTGGACTATTCAGATTCGAAATACTCGGAATCGCGATCAGATCGTTTAATACAGGTGCCCGATAAGTAGTGGCATAACTAATCCTGATCTGATCTTTAGATTCTCCGGGAATACGCCACACCGCATGTGCAATGGGACTCCAGACACTGCTACTATTTCCCACATCCAATCCAGCAAGACTACTTGACGTCCGAATTCCCTCCCAACGCAAACCAGCATACACTGACACCTGGGCGCTGAGATCCGCTTCATCTTGCGCAAAGACTGCGAATCGTTTGGTGCTTGCACTCAAATCGTCACCTGAATCCTGAAATTGTGGCTTCCCATTATTCAATGAAACACTTGTTTCGTTACGCCGACCCAACTCCAATTCCCAACCAGCGGCGAAAGTTTGTCCTTCTCCAATTGGCTTCGTATATTTACCACCGTTATTGAGTGTTTTATCAACAATATTAGTCGCCACTGTAACGACTGCTACTGGATTTGCATTGACATCAAGCTCATTGCTGAGCGAAGAATTTTGCATCTTCCCATAACCGCCACCGAATCGAACGGCTAGTTTTGCGTTGTCATCAAATTTGTGTTGCCAGTTGCCAAAGCTACGGATAAACGTCGTATCAGCGCTACCACTATTATTGGCGACAGCATAAGCTGGTGGCTCAATTGCTGTCGGAGCGCGATAGATTTGATCAACCACGCTTATGCCATCAAAAGTACTATGCGAGCGCATGATAAAAGGCTGAAACATCAACGTATCGCCGTTTTCAAACTTGTAATTGAATCGTGGTGCAAAATGAATGCCCGCAGATTGGCGATGAGTTTCATCGTATTCATTCTGGGATAAATTAGTGCTTCCATCAGATGCAGTTTCAATGGCGTTGGTGGTACTCTGATCACGCTGATGATTTTGAAACACGGACGCATTTACCGCATAGCTCAAATTACCAACTTCACCAGGAAAAGAAACTGACACATTGGGAGATAAACGGTTTTGCTCGGTTCCAAGGCTAGCCTTTAGTTCAACATTTTTCTGTTTGTAATCTTCACGTAAAACAATGTTGATCGTACCCGCGATCGCTTGCGTACTGAATTCCGCCACAGCGCCGCGAATTACTTCAATGCGTTCAACTTGATCTGGCGATAAGGAATCGATGGAAAATCCACGAGGCGCACGCTCGCCGTTGATCAGTATTTGTGTATAACCACTACCCATACCACGCATGCGAATATCACCACCACGCCCAGGTCGACCACCAATGGTCACGCCCGGCAGTCGCTTCAAAACTTCACCTAGATTTGTGTCACCATTTCTATCTAATTCTTCACGACCAAAAATCAACTTAGCAGCAGTTGATTGACGGCGCGCATCATCATCGCTACGGCCACCGTCAATGACCACCTTTTGAATATTATCCGTCGTTGTTGCATCACTTTTTTTGACCCGCGTTTGACTGGCGGCTTTTTGTTCTGGCGAAACGGCAGTATTTTCTTTTTTTTCTGCAGGAGCTTCACCAACAACAACCTTTTGCTCGGTTAAACTTGACTGTGCCTGTGCCGCCTGCAAGCTCGATATTGCGCCAATAATGCTCAGAGTTAAATATGAAATGTTAAATGGAACGCGCATGAATAGTAATCACAGAAAGTGTGGAATGAAAAAGCTTAGAGGGAGAAAATGATTCTGACATTGTATTTTCAATCTGGGAGATAAATCCAAAAATACATTAGCATTTTTGTATGAAAATGAAACACGCATTCGCTGGCGTTACTTTCCGATACGCCAAGTATTACAAGGAATTATGACCACCTAAATTAACAATGGTTCAGTTACAAATAAAAAAGCCCACTATATTCTGATAGCGGGCTTTTGGAACTGCGTATAGAAAAATTAATCTGTCGTATTCGCGAGATTCAAATTTAACTGAGAACGCAAAAGGTCTTCTGTGTCTGGGCGAGGTTTATTACGCGCAGCTTCTAACTTATCGAGATATCCAGAACTCACGTCACCGGTAACATAAAATCCATCAAAGCAAGAAGCTTCAATATTTTTCAGGCGAGGATTCACATCTGAAATCGATCGTTTCATCGCAGACACGTCTTGATAAACCAACGCATCAGCAGTAATTTCACGGCAAACTTCCTCTTCAGAACGTCCGTATGCGATCAATTCACTGCGGGTTGGCATATCGATACCGTAGACGTTAGGAAATTGTACTGGAGGCGCAGCCGATGCAAAAATAACTCTTTTCGCGCCGGATTCACGCGCCATCTGAACGATTTCGCGACTTGTCGTGCCACGGACAATAGAATCATCGACCAGCAAGACGCTTTTACCTTTAAATTCTGAACCGATAGCATTCAGTTTTTGACGCACAGACTTACGACGAATAGCCTGACCAGGCATCATAAAAGTACGACCGATATAGCGATTTTTTATAAAACCTTCGCGATAGTCAAGATTGAGTTTTAATGCCAACTCCATTGCTGAGGGACGTGAGGAGTCAGGAATGGGCATGACAACGTCAATCTCCCCATCGCGGAACTGATTGCGCACTTTTTCTGCCAGATATTCGCCCATTTTCAGACGCGTCAGATAGACCGAAGCACCATCAATAATGGAATCGGGACGCGCCAAATATACATACTCAAATGCGCATGGATTCAGGCTAGGATTATCGGCACATTGCTGGCTGTGCAAATTGCCATCCAAATCAATAAACAAAGCCTCACCTGGATCGACATCACGCAGAAATCTAAACCCAAGGCCTTCCAAGGCAACCGATTCACTAGCAATCATGTATTCAGTGCCAGACTCATTCTGAGAAACACCAATACATAGTGGACGTATCCCAAACGGATCGCGGAACGCCAGCAAGCCGTAACCAGCAATTTGTGCAACCACTGCATAAGAACCACGCACCCGACGATGCAACATCGACACGGCACGGAATAATGATTCAGGATCGAGAGAATAGCCGCTCGTCACTTCTTGAATTTGATGCGCGAGAATATTCAACAAGACTTCCGAATCAGAATCAGTATTTAAATGACGACGATCGTTTTTAAACAATTCGATTTTTAGTTCAACTGCATTTGTTAAATTACCGTTATGCGCAAGCACGATACCGAAGGGCGCATTCACATAAAATGGTTGTGCTTCTTCTTCACTAGTCGAACCAGCCGTCGGATAACGCACTTGACCAATACCGATATTACCCGGTAAAGAACGCATGTTACGCGTACGGAAAACGTCACGCACCAGGCCATTAGCCTTGTGCATGGCGAACTTATTTCCATGACTGGTTGCTATACCTGCCGCATCTTGACCGCGATGCTGCAAAAGCAATAACGCATCGTAAAGCAATTGATTGACAGGACTATTTGAAACTACACCGACGATGCCACACATGGTGGACTCCTAAAAAGACAAGTTAAAACCGAACATGGCTGGTAATGGATGCTGGCAAAAACGGAATGACAGTCTGAGCTGCCGTTTCTGCCAACGGACTAAATAAAGCATTTTTCCAAAAAGCTTGTTGCGGCACGGTGGTCATACCACACACCATGACTGCCGCCAACACCAGCACGCAACCGCGCGCCAAACCAAACAATCCACCTAAGCCACGGTCCGCGAGTGACAAGCCGGTTGCGGTGATCAGGGCGTTTACCGCAAGCATAACCAAGGCCATCAGTAAGCGTACGCCTATGAATAAAGCAATAAACGCCACAATCAAGCGGATAATCTGTCCGGGAAATATCGCGGGCAACCAGCCGGAGACCAATTCTCCATAAGCATTTGCCACCACGAACGCGACAACCCAACTGACCAGGGATAAGATTTCTTTAATCAAACCTCGCATCATGCTGATAATCACCGAACACACTAAAATTAAAATGACGATGTAATCAAATAAAGTCATGACGCATCCAGTTTAGTTTGGTACCAAGCTACCATTCAAGCCTAACTTCACCAACTTTGCGCGCATTTTATCCGCTTCTTCCTTCGACTCAAATGGACCAATCCGGATACGGATTTTGTCACCTGAGGAGGTCGCTACCTTTTGGGTGTACGACTTAATATTTGCTGCCTTTAATTTTGATTGCAACTCATCTACTTTTTCTTGCGTAGCTAATGCCGCAACCTGAACCACATAAGACGAGTGATCGCCGTCATTTGATTTGGTCGCCGTTTTTGCAGGTGCTTTACCCTCTAGAATTGCCATCGCACGATTCGCATCATCATCAGTCCCGTGCTTCACAGATTTTGCGGCATCAGCTTTAAGATCCGATTTAACATCAGATTTAAGTTCAGCTTTCTGTTCCGGCTTTGTCGGCGTCTTTACATCAGGTTTAGTTTCAGCTTTTTTATCTGCTTTAGATTCAAATTTTGCAGCTGTTTTGACTTCAGCCACCTTTTCTGATGAGGAAACTTCAGGCTTAACTTCGGCCTTGACTGGTACGGGGACGTCCGGCTTGCTTATTTTCAGCGATGCAGGATCAAGCTGACTCGTCGATTTATTGTCAGAAACGACTTTATTTATCTGACTTGCAGTAGATTTGTCTGTGGCGGGCGCTACAGGATCGATAATTTCTTCACCCGGATCAACGTCCATCAAGTTCGCTTTTTTTGGCGGTGTTGGTTCGGCAGGCTTTACTGAATCGACGTCCTGCACTTTATCTTTGGATGGAATTTTGACCGTAATATCATCTGGCAAAGATTTAGGCTCAGAATCGAACACCATCGGCAAGCCAATGATCGCCGCCAGCGCGAGCGCGGTAGCACCAATCAGACGTCGTCTGGCACGTTTCTTTTCTGGCAATACAGGGTCGATTACTTTACTTTTACGCGTGTTTTCAGATTTTTTACCACGTGAACGGGACGCAATACTATCTTCTTCAGTACGAGAACGGAATTCACCGTTATCGTGGCTGTCAGATGATTCTTTCTTTTGTTTAAAACGCGAGAGCAAACCCATGTGCAAATATCTGGTTGGTTAGCGTTCTTTACGATCAACTTACATCCGAACTCGATGCAACATCAATGGCAAACAACGCAAAATCACATCAATGAAGTACAGTCCTGCGGGCACGCATTACACCAGCGACCGTCAGAAAAGAACCAAAGACCGCTATTCTATCATTTTCACCCGCTTTGCTAATGGCATGTGCATAAGCTTCTTCGGGAGAATTGAATGTTGTGACAGTTTTTTCGGGGTCACTTAACAATCCAGACGTCATAATTTTATCTTTTAGATAGGCGGCACTGGCGGCACGCGGCAAAGGCAGATCACAAACACACCAGTGATCAACTTTACCTTTTAATTGCTCAATCACGCCCTCAATGTCTTTATCTAACATCGAGCCAAACACGGCATAAGTGTAAGCATGGAACCCCATATTATCCAGATTTTGCGAGAGGGTCGCGGCAGCATGCGGATTATGTGCCACGTCAAGCACGACGGTAGGACGCCCAGGTATCACCTGGAAACGTCCGGGTAAATCGACCATCACTAAACCAGTTCTGACTTCTTGTGCGCCGACGGGCAATTCGTGGCGTAGCGCCTCCAAAGCTGCCAGCACAGCAGAGGCATTTAGCAACTGATTTGCACCACGCAAGCTTGGATATCCCAACGAGTTGCGTCGTTGCGCACGACCAGCAAAATTCCACTGCTGCTTATCACCGTTATAATTAAAATCGCGACCAAACAACCACAAATCCGCACCAATGGCATTAGCATGATCGATCAATGATTGAGGTGGCAAAGGATCGCCGCAAATCGCCGCTTTACCCGGGCGGAAGATGCCTGCTTTCTCAAAGCCAATCTTTTCGCGGGTATCGCCAAGGTAATCGACGTGATCAATATCAATACTAGTGACAATAGAAACATCGGCATCAATCACATTCACCGCATCCAAGCGACCACCAAGACCGACTTCTAAAATCACTACATCCAATGGCGCATCAGCCAACAATTTGCAAATTGCCAGTGTAGTAAATTCGAAATAGGTGAGTGAAGTCTGCTCTCGGGCAACTTCGACTTGTGCAAAGGTCTCAATCAAAACTTGATCGCTGACGTTTTCGCCATTGATACGAGCGCGCTCATTGAAATCCAAAAAATGTGGCTTACTATACAAACCAACGCGATAACCTGCTTGCAACAGAACTGCCTCCAACATGGCACAGGTCGAGCCCTTACCATTTGTTCCAGCCACCATGATTACGGGACAGTTATATTCAATTTGAAGGCGATTTTTGACAGAAGCGACGCGTTCCAAACCCATATCAATTTCTTTTGAGTGACGGGTTTCGAGCAGCGCCAGCCATTCTGGCAAACTAATAGGTAATGTGGACATAGGATAAAAAAAAGCCCGAATCTGAGCGCATTGACATCTATTTCAGGAGTGCATAAAAATAGACATCAGCACGCCCTAACCGTTCGGGCATTTAAAAAATAAAATAATTAAGCGACAGCTTCAGCAGGCTGATTTTGCAATAAAGCCAGGAGTCGAGCGAGTTCTTCACGCATTTTGCGGCGATCGACGATCATATCAATAGCGCCTTTTTGCAACAAAAATTCAGAACGTTGGAAGCCTTCAGGCAATTTTTCACGCACTGTATTTTCAATTACGCGTGGACCAGCGAAACCGATCAATGCCTTTGGTTCACCAATGACAACGTCACCCAAGAAAGCAAACGATGCAGAAACACCACCCATAGTCGGATCTGTCAACACGGAAATGAAAGGTAAACGCTTTTCTGATAATTTCGTCAACATCGCAGTGGTTTTTGCCATTTGCATCAGGGACAACAATCCTTCTTGCATACGCGCGCCACCAGTTGCAGTAAAGCAAATAAATGGCACTTTTTGCTCCAGTGCAGCTTGCGCTGCACGCACGAAACGCTCACCTACGACAGATCCCATAGATCCGCCCATAAATTCAAATTCAAAACAAGCAGCAACGACTGGCACCGACATGATAGAACCGCCCATCACGACCAGCGCATCCGTTTCGCCTGTCGTTTCCAGCGCATCTTTCAGACGATCCGGGTATTTTTTACTATCTTTGAATTTCAGCGTGTCGATCGGCGTAACCTCTTGTCCGATCTCATAGCGCCCGCCAGCATCAAGCAAGGCGTCCAGACGCTCACGCGCACCAATGCGCATGTGATGGCTGCACTTAGGACAGACATGGATATTCGCTTCCAGATCCGAACGATACAGCACTGCCTCGCAGGATGGGCATTTAACCCACAATCCTTCAGGGATGGACTTGCGATTTGCAGATTCTGAGCGCTGTATGCGCGGTGGTAACAACTTTTCTAACCAACTCATGTTTTCTCCTCTTTACAGCCAACGCAATTTTGATACGTTAGCATCTGGTTCATTCTGGTTAAAGAACCGATCAGGTACGTTCGGAGCGTATTTTACTCGTCCAAAGCGTGTCTGACACCAGAAATAAAACTTTTTACAGCGGCAACACCATTTTCAGGCGTTGAATTCTCTAGTTCCTGGATAATTCGCGAACCGATAACAACTGCATCGGATACGGATGAAATGGCTCGGGCAGTGGCGCCATCCCGAATACCAAATCCCACGCCGACCGGTACTTTTACGTGTTTTTTAATGCGCGGAATCATTTCAGCAACCGCATCCAAATCAAGATTACCTGATCCAGTAACACCTTTCAATGACACATAGTACACGTAACCACTGGCAATTTTACCAACCAGTTCGATTCGCGCATCGGTCGATGTAGGCGCCAGCAAAAAGATGGTATCCATGCCATTTTTTTGCATCTTAGCAGCAAATTCCTCACATTCTTCAGGAGGATAATCAACCACCAGTACGCCATCAACGCCCGCCTTCGCAGCTTCCTCAATAAACAAATCTTGCCCCATGCGCTCAATAGGATTGGCATATCCCATCAGTACAACCGGTGTCTTTTGATTGTTTACTCTAAATTCGCGGACGAATTGTAATACATGACGCAAACCAACTCCAAATTTCAGTGCACGCTCTGATGCTCGCTGAATAACGGGGCCGTCCGCCATCGGGTCGGAAAACGGTACACCAAGTTCAATAATATCGGCGCCGCCCTCCACCAATGCATGCATGAGAGAGACAGTCATAGCCGGCGAGGGATCACCTGCAGTAATAAATGGAATCAAGCCTTTTTTATTCTGCCTGGCGAGTTCCGCCATCGTATTTTGTATTTTTGACATATGCGTAATGATTTGTTTGAGATTTTGGGAGGCGACGAATAAACGTCATCATTCGTTTAATTCTTGGCAATCTGAGCCATTTTCGTACTCCCCCCTGTATTTTTACAATCACCGTTATCTATTTAGATAAGAACGGCGAAAAATAAAATAACCAGGGGAGTATGCAGATCAGAATGTTGACACGCGTCAATTTAAAGTGACAAACCTGCGCGCTCAGCGACGGTATGCATGTCTTTATCGCCTCGACCAGACAAATTTGCCAAAATAATTTTATCTTTTGGCAATGTTGACGCGAGCTTGCAGGCGTATGCCAATGCATGACTTGATTCCAGTGCAGGAATAATGCCCTCAATCCGGCAACAATCATGAAATGCTTTTAACGCTTCATCATCCGTAATGCCGACATACTGCGCTCGGCCACAATCTTTCAACCACGCATGCTCTGGGCCAACACCAGGATAGTCCAGACCCGCCGAGACCGAATGCGTCTCAATCACCTGGCCATTCTCATCTTGTAGCAAATAGGTGCGATTGCCATGCAAAACACCAGGGGAGCCGGCGCTTAACGATGCCGAATGACGGCCAGTCTCAATACCATCACCCGCCGCTTCGACACCAACTAATTGCGTATCCACCTGATCAATGTATGGATAAAAAATACCCATCGCATTTGAGCCACCGCCAACGCAAGCAATGACATAATCTGGCTGGCGCCCGGTTTGCTCTGGCATCTGCCACAAACATTCCTCACCAATCACCGCCTGAAAATCTCGCACCATCATTGGATACGGATGCGGCCCAGCGACAGTACCAATGATATAAAAGGTATTCTCGACATTCGTTACCCAGTCACGCATCGCCTCATTCAGTGCATCTTTGAGCGTTTTAGAGCCGGATTCAACTGGCACAACAGTTGCACCCAGCAATTTCATGCGATAGACGTTCTGCGCCTGCCGTTTCACATCTTCAGAGCCCATGTACACCACACATTCAAGGCCGAATCGCGCACAAATAGTCGCCGTTGCTACACCATGTTGACCAGCACCAGTCTCAGCAATAACTCGCGGCTTACCCATACGCTTTGCCAACAAAGCCTGGCCAATGACGTTGTTAATTTTGTGTGCGCCAGTATGATTTAGATCTTCGCGTTTGAAATAAATCTGCGCGCCACCCATCATTTCAGACCAGCGACGAGCATGGTAGACGGGTGACGGGCGACCAACAAAATACTTCAATTCGTTGCGATATTCTTCCAGAAATGCCGGATCATGCTGATAGCGGGCATAGGATTCCTTGAGTTCCGCCAATGCATGCGTCAATGTTTCAGACACAAAAGTGCCGCCGTATTGACCGAAATGCCCACTGGCATCCGGAAATTGGTAATCGGTTGCATGAAAGAGTTCTTTTGGTTCAACACTGGCTTGCGCCAATGAGCCAAGGGCAGAAATGCCGGAATGGGTAGATTGTTGCATTATTTTCCTTTGCCTGAGCAGCTTACGGTGTTCACCGAACTCACTCAGAGTAATTGATCAGCTTGTCGTACGGCATCGATAAACGCACGTACTTTAATTTCATCCTTCACTCCCTTTGATAATTCGACACCACTACTAATGTCGACAGCAAAAGGCCGCACCTGACTAACTGCGCCAGTCGCGTTGCGTACGCTCAAGCCACCACTTAAAACGACCCGAGGCGCGAGCTCTTTTGGAATGAGAGACCAATCAAAAACCTTTCCACTACCGCCGTACCCTTCGACGAAGGTATCCAGCAATAAACCATGAAACAAAGGACTTACAGCACGATATGCTGCTTCACATTCTAGCAAATCCTGCGCCGTTGTGTCAGACCTGACACGAAATGCTTTTAAAAATGGCCGATTTACCGCAGCAGACAAGCTAGCACATTGCGCTGGCGTTTCATCGCCATGAAACTGCAACAATTGCACAGGCGCTTGCGCCACTACCGCGCGCAGGTCTGCCTCTGCAATATTTACAAATAAACCAACTGACACAACAAAGGGGGGAATCGCCCTTAACAATTGCTTAGCATTCTCTGGCGTCACGTAACGTGGGCTCGGCGGATAAAAGACGAAGCCAAGGGCATCGGCGCCGGCAGCGGCGACCATCTGCACATCTTCAACGGAAGTCAGGCCACATATTTTTATTCTGGTCCGGTGCTGCATAAATAAAACTCCTGTCGTTATTTCTATATTGAGGCAGCATTGCAACGTCAATCTAATTTGCTTCGTTCAAAGTTCAGGATTCTACCTGTGAAATTAAAATATTTACTTTCTGCCACAATGTACGCAACGAACTTCTGCGACAATCATGCGAATTGACACAATTTTCGTTTGAAAGCCCATGACGACAGCGCTCCCAAAACCGCCGCAAAACGATGTGACCCACTTATTTGGGCTCGACATACGTCGTATGCCATTTATTGAAGCTAATGATCTTCTACTCGATCTTGCAACACAATCAGGTAATAAAACTCAGGTAGTCGTCACGCCTAATGTCGATCATATCGTACGCCTCGATAAGCAACCCGATTTCAAAGCACTTTATGCCAAAGCTGACCATATTTTTGCAGATGGCATGCCAATCGTCTGGGCAAGTAAATTAACGTCACATCCACTTCCCGAAAGAGTGACGGGAGCTGATTTATTCGTTTCCTTGTGCAAAGGCGCAGCGACAAAGGGTCTCTCCATTTTCATTCTCGGCGGTATGCCCGGACAAGAAGATGCGTTAGTCGCTGCGTTTGCGAAGGTCTATCCAGGTTTAAAGGTCAATATCACCTGCCCTTCGATGAAATTTACGCCTGACGGTCCAGAGGCCGATGCTGCGATTCTACAGATTCAGGAAACACGACCTGACATTTTATTTATTTGCCTCGGAATGCCAAAGCAAGAATACTTTGCTTTCAGATATCAACGCGAGCAAACCATTAATAATTGCCCACTGATTCTGTGCGTTGGCGCAGCAATGGAATTCGCGTTAGGCCAGAAAAAACGTGCCCCAATGTGGATGCAAAAATCTGGACTTGAATGGTTTTGGCGACTGGCGAGTGAGCCACGTCGGCTATGGCAGCGCTATACGATTCAAGGCTCTAAATTTATTGGCATTCTTTGGCGCGAACGTCGACTTCACAGATAAGATCAATCCATTTTTGCAGCGGCGTTCTCTAACATAGAGCTTAATGAAAGTGACGAGGCTGAGAGGCTGTATCCGCGCAAGATTTACAATCCAAACCATTGATGCCAAAGACAAAAGCCGATCTTCTGATGAAGACCGGCTTTCGTTTTACTACGGGAGAACTTTTACACGAGAGAGAATAATGGATGCACTCTCTCTCATGATTTAGTCTTAAGCAACTTTCTTCGCATCAAAGAATTGCTCATCTTCTGTCGAACCGTGCAATGCAGTTGTCGAAGACTGACCTTGTTGAATGACTTGTGTTACCGCATCAAAATAACCAGTACCAACTTCGCGCTGATGCTTAACGGCAGTAAAGCCTTTTTCTGCAGCGGCAAATTCCGCTTCTTGCAATTCAACGAACGCAGACATCTGGTTACGAGCATAGCCATGGGCCAGGTTGAACATGCCGTAGTTCAATGCATGGAAACCAGCCAACGTGATGAATTGGAATTTGTAACCCAATTTGCCCAATTCTTTCTGGAATTTAGCAATCGTTGCGTCGTCCAGGTTTTTCTTCCAGTTGAAAGATGGTGAGCAGTTGTAGGACAACAATTTACCCGGGAACTTAGCATGGATTGCATCAGCAAATGCTTTAGCAAATTCCAAATCAGGCTTACCAGTTTCACACCAGATCATGTCTGCATATTCTGCGTATGCCAAACCACGGGAGATTGCTTGTTCCAGACCTGGTTTAGTTTTGTAGAAACCTTCCACTGTACGTTCACCAGTCAGGAATGGTTTGTCGTTGTCATCTACGTCAGAAGTCAACAAATCGGCGGCTTCAGCATCGGTACGTGCCAACAACACAGTTGGTGTACCCATGACGTCAGCAGCCAGACGTGCCGCATTGAGCTTCTCAACAGCTTCACGTGTTGGAACCAATACTTTACCGCCCATGTGACCGCATTTTTTGACAGAAGCTAATTGATCTTCAAAGTGAACGCCAGATGCGCCTGCTTCGATCATGGCTTTCATCAATTCAAATGCATTCAATACGCCACCGAAACCAGCTTCAGCATCAGCAACGATAGGAGCGAAGTAATCGATATCGCCTTTACCTTCAGACCATTGAATCTGATCAGCACGTGTCAATGTATTGTTGATACGTTTAACAACCAGTGGCACCGAGTTTGCTGGGTACAAGGATTGATCTGGATACATTTCGCCAGCAACGTTAGCGTCGCCAGCAACTTGCCAACCAGACAGATAAATCGCTTTCAAGCCAGCTTTTACCTGTTGCATCGCTTGGTTACCCGTCAAAGCGCCGAGTGCGTTGATAAATGGTTCGTTGTTAACCAGATCCCACAATTTGATCGAACCATTTTTGGCGAGCGTGTGCTCAACCTTGATGGAACCACGCAGACGAACAACGTCTTCTGCCGTGTAATTACGTTTAATACCTTTCCAGCGTGGATTGGTATCCCAGTCTTTTTGCAATTCAGCTATTTGTTGTGCGCGTGTTGTCATGCTTCTCTCCTGTGGTCAAAACGAATGAAATGTGTGTTCCGTTGAGATCAATAATAGGAGATTTTTTGCATAGCAACAAGGTCTTATATAAGACATATAACAAATATTTTATCGTTTAAATTCAAATACTTAATTTACACTTTTCGCGATACGAAATCATTTTTCTTAAAATGAGAAAAAAAGTTTGTGCGTTAATGCGAAACTTTTCATAATGCGATAAGCAAATTTCACATTACAAGAAAATCAGCGCCAATTCGGCATATTTTTGCATTTGAATAATTTTTGGCAGGATAATGCCAACGTATCGTGAGACAAAAATACGACAGTTTCATAAAAATATGGCTCAAATTGCTATTCCATCGCCATATTTGAGATCAAGGACGAAACAAACCCTTGCGCCTGACAAAGATCCTCGCGTGCCTCGTATGTCAATCGTTATCAAAAAGCACTATTTCATACCAAGGTGACGCTTTGTTTAACGCAATCTTGAATCCCTGCCCTGTCCGTACGACATCTGTACGAGAAACAGCTGGCAGCCGCTGCCCATCGCCATCCAACGGGAAAATCGTCATATGCTTCATCGTTGTCGGATAAAAGAAATTAACATTAATGCGTTCTAACCATACAGGCCCAGTCGCATCACGCGGGCCCGAGGGTTTTGTCGCGTTTGCAGCGTCTGGCTCTAGCGTCCACCAGCCTGCTTCACCGGGGTATGGCACCACATTCTTCGGTCTCGTGGGGAAAGTGTCTGGTTGCGATCCTGTAGTAGCGCCGCTCAATGTGAGTAACAATCGACGCGATTTAATCAATGGTTTAGCGTCCCTCGTGACTAACAACATCACACCAAATTGCCTACTCTCCCTGGAAAAAGTCGGAAATAAAAATTCTGTTCGAGACCGCGCGTTCGTTAAAGGAGCGTATCCCGCGAATAGAGCACTATAGGATCCAAGAAAATACAAGTTTGGCGCAGCTCGATCAGTGACCATCTGTCCACCATTGGCGTACCACGCTGAATCCAGGTTTGCGGCATCATTTACTGTTTTATGCAGAGTTGAGATTTGCGGCGGCGATTTTAACTTGACGTCTATACCAATTCGTTTAAAAAAAGCGTCCTTTGGAACAATCTCGTGCGTTGATTTTAAGAAGTCAAAGTAGGCATTGGAACTCACACCTTCACCCATTCCAGCTACCATCAGTCGCGCTTCCGGCAATAGAGGAATCACCAGGCTTTCACGTAAAGCGGGAATTTGAAATTGACGAAACATGGAGGCTGAAATCCCCGTCGTCACCAATTGTCCACCGTTACCACTCAGATCAAAACTATCCGGCAACGCTTTCCAGCTGTTCCCATCCACGTACTGAAAGAAAAACAAGCCATCCCAATCCTGCGCACTCGCAATTGCGACCATTACTGGCAAGATTTCAGCGCTCTGACGATTTGGATAGGCCTGATTAAATTCGCTGATGACAAATGGCTTTTGCACATCACGATAGAACGCCTGCTTCAACAATGGCTCCCAGCCTTCACGTACAGCAGACTGATCTTTCATGCGCCAGTCATTTCTATCCCATTGCTGATGAGGAAAATCATAGTGATCCACATAAAAGTGCTGATCCAGGTAATCCATGTCTTTTTGCGCATCGGCATTCAGGATGCCGCCGTAATACATTTGCGTTCCGGTTAACGGCACAAGATGACCTACTTCTGCACGGATTGCCTTGCGCATCGTATCGAGGTAATTACGGTCCATCTCCGACAAGAAGCGCACAAAATCAAGAACTCGACGCTCTGCCCCCTCTTCCTGCGCTTTGAATTTGGGCTCAAGAATAGCTGGCGTAGCAACATCAATTTTGTCCAAAGCTCGCTTTGCCAATTGTTGTCCACGTGCGACCCATCCCTCCCCGAACGCGAGAACTTTTGCCTCGTCTTGTCGCACCAAAAGCGTTCCTTGCTTCACAAGGCCACAGCTATTCCACACGTGACATGCTTTATCTAGGGTGCCATGTTGACGTTGCGCCCAGCGTTGCCATTGTTGTTGCAAAAGCCGTTGATATTCTCCCTGCAAAGCATCAATATCTTTGCGTTGCCACGCACCAACCAGCGACGATTCATTATTAATCTCGACCATTGCCAGCGCCGGATCATTATTCAACTGCAATCTGCGCATTAGCTGTTGGGCATATTCCACCTGTAACGCAACCATACGCGGCTCAAATAAATGCATAGGACTGCTGGCGAACGGCATACTTTCACCAGGAACAAGTGGTGTTAACTGATCGACCGCATAGCGAAAAGTATACCCAACATGTAGGTTCAAATTGACATAGATGCCTTCTCGACTAAGGGCATCAATCAAGGTTCGAAGGCGTTGAACCGCAACGGAATTAAAGCTGGGGTAAGCGCCGGTCGTCAAAATACCTTGTGGCTTTTCTTCGCTATCGCTTAACACAGAATCCAGATGATGCAAACGCACCGCATTAAAACCCAGACTGCGCAATCGTTTTGCTATTTTAGGTGCATCTTCTTCACGTGGAAAATTCGCTGGTCCCGACAGACTGATTCCAAATAAACGTACCCGTTGATCGTCGTTGGTGTTGGCCTTTTTATCGACTCCTACCTTATAAAAATGGGCGCCCTTCACAAACAAACGGTCCGCATTGCTTAGAGGATGATTTAGTCCACTAAAATCGGTAATATTAGACAATTGCTCTTCATTAATAGCAAAAGGATACCATTCAAGGTTAGCCGCAAAAACTGACGTACAGCTCAGACTCGCCAAACTCCACAAGCTGAACAAGCACAAAGACCAAACTTGCTTACCGATAATTGGAAAATAGTTCATGAAATAAGTCGCATTAATAAGGCAAGACATTAGAATATCGCACAACCAAACGTGAAACATAAACTCGATGAAAATTCCTGCAAGCGATCTGCAACAAACCGACATGCCGGCAAGTCAAGTTTTTGTCATTAAACTCATGGTTGTGCTCTTCGTCGTCTTTTCATTATTACCTTATGGCATTTCCTGGGATTACACAGGCACATCGGCATTAACGATGGAGGGTTCCATTACGACAAAACTAGAATGGGGCGGCTTAATCAGCGTTGCCGCCTACATTTTGTATCAGCATTGGCACATCACGAGGCGTGACCTTAGGGCACTTAACCCATTTCTCGTCGCAGTTCTCATTTGGTGCCTACTCTCTAGCATGTGGTCACCATTGCCAGGCGTTACATTCAAAAGAGCAATTCAACTCTACGGCATTGTCATGATTGGGCTCAGCATCCAGATGGCGCCAAAACCTTTACATGTTTTAATACGCGGGATGCTTTTTACTCTGATGTGCATATTAGTTTTATCGGCCTTCATGGCTATTGCGACACCGAGTATTGGCATCGACTACGAGCTTGGAGGCGCCTGGCGAGGCGCTCTGTCGCAAAAAAATGAATTAGGACAAGTAGCAGCCATCGCAATTCTACTTTGGCAGGTGCTCGCTTGTATCGAAAAAATCGATATCCGCTTATTTTTAGTTGGTATTTTATTTAGCTTTTTCTTGCTAGTAATGAGCAAAAGCTCGACCAGCATGATTATCACTATTTCGACCAGCCTGATTTTTCATGCATTAAGAAAACGACGCATACAATCAGACTACTCAATATCACGCATTCTATTGAGCATTTTATGTGTGGTGATCATAGGTTTATATGTGTTTTACATGCAGGAATCACGCTTTCCTACCTGGCCAGAGCTTTCGTCGCCGATCGCGCATATTTTTGGCAAAGGTTCTGACCTGACTGGTAGAACTGATATTTGGGAACTGGTGTGGCTGGAGATTCGCAAACACTGGGTGATGGGACTAGGTTACGGCGCATTCTGGCTAGGCCCTGATAGCTTATCCCAGTTTGTGATCAGCGCCCTGCATTGGATACCATTACAGTCTCACAACGGCTATATGGATATTTTAAATGAACAAGGCATCATTGGACTGACCATGACAATCTTATGTTTATTGACGCAAATCGTCATGCTCGTCCGGATGTCGCATGGTGATCGAGTCCAGTCTGCATTTTGGACGGCAATGTTACTGGTCGTCATCGTCACAAATTTCACAGAAAGTAGCCTTTTCCGTGGTTTTGGTTTTCAAAACGTCTTCTTTATCTTTGCCTTAGTTGCCGCCACAACTGTCAACCGCAGGTTAAACACATCAAACGATTCAATCGGCAGCACGTAATTTGGACTCAATGTAAAAATTTTCTACCAAAATTTAAGCTTGGTCGCTCAACAAAACGGAAAGATAAGTCCGCCAAAACAACAGAAGCTACGATCATCAAGGTGATACGTAGTGGCAGAGATAACGCAGGCATCCATACAGTAATAACGCCAAACACGAGCCAATGATACAAATAGAGCGAGTAGCTTACCTTTCCCAAATAATTTAGGGGTGCACTACTTAAGAAGCGACTCGCAAAAGTATCATTCAACACGATGCACGAGAACATACAAGCAAGTGCCATACCTTGCAAGGAATAGCGATAGGATTCGCGGAAATTTTCATCGCGCCAAAAGAGCGAGAAAAGCATCATTGCAATACCTAGCACCAGGGTTTCACGACGCTGAAATACCGCGATCACTTTCGGATATCGTGCTAATAAAATGGCAAACCCAGTGCCATACATGATCGAATCCGCACGCGTATCGGTGGCTTTATAGATTCTGTAATGCACCAAGTGATCCAGACCGACGCCATAAACGAGATAAATGCGCCACGCCAGCAGAATTACCAGCAAACCTAAAATCACAGTTAAGAACCGCTTCGGCACGCTAATCAATCCCAAAAATACAAATGGGAAGACCATGTAAAAATGCTCTTCAACCGCTAACGACCATGTAATCGACAATGGTGGCGGCAGAACATCGTCGCTGAATCCTATAAAAATACCAAAATAATTAGCGAAGTAGAAAAAAACGGACGCCAATTCAACCCAGGTCCATTGCACTGCAGCTAATTGCATCACGCATAAAGAAATCAAAACAAAGACAATCAATGCTGGCATTAGCCTGAAGAAACGTCTTAAATAAAACTTTTTGATGCTGACAGTGCCACTTGCATCCCATTCGGCAATCATCAGCCTGGTAATGATAAAACCGCTGATGAAAAAGAAGATGGTAACCCCAAGTCCTCCCGGCACAATATGCCCGAGCCACGCATGTGAAAACAACACAAGTAAGATGGAAATTGCCCTCAAACCATCCAGAGCGATAATGCGAGTTTGATGCGTTGCTGTCATATTAAAAAAGTGAAAGGTGATCTACTTATCGCCATAAACGTGCGCGACAACACCACGAAAATGATTTAACTTACCTAGCTGAGAAAACCCCAACCTGGCCCAATAAAATGCTTTCAATGGCGCGAACACACCGAGCACTATAGTCAGAACAAATGCAATAATCATCTGCACGATTGCCCTGATTGCTAACCAAGCACCACGAGTCCACACATGATAGCCGGAAAACATCGCTAATTCTGTGCGCATGAAAAGTTGACCGGTTCTGAAAGAACGTTGCAATAACCAGGATGCCGTCGCACGTTCGACCGGCACCACTTCAGTAACCGGCGCTTCATCGCACCATACCATTTTCGCCCCGACAGACCCCAAGGCACGGAACAACATACTATCTTCACCTCCCGATTTACCAAAGGCTGGATCGAAGGGTCCTGCTTTTCCTGACGGCATCACTTGATCTAACAACTTTCGTCTGACCAACACGTTGCCGCTACGGGCATTTTTATCGTCGATGAGTGTTCCCGTTGGCAAACGACGACGATCAAAATAACCGCCGTTGATAACCCATGCTGGTACACCCGGCGCATATTCTGGAATAACAGGTGCGAAAATAACGTCTGCCTGATATTGCTGCTGGGTTTTAAATAGATGTGCTAGCCAGTCAACATCTGGACATTCATCATCGTCAACCATGCATATCCATTCGCCGGTGGCAGAGCGAATTGCCGCATTTCGTGCAAGGGAAATATTCGACTCACTTAACGCCAAGCATTTTAAGCGATCAGGATAGGCTTTCACCATTTCGGCCAAAACAACAGACGCACTTTGTAGATGGTCATTATCGACAACAACAACGTTGAGCTGAGCCCCAGGCAGCTCCTGAGAAAACACCGCAGTCAATAAGCGACGTAGCATTTCTGGTCGACGAAAGGTGCAAATACAAACGCTGACAGAAATCATACGTTATGAAATATGAGCAGGACGACGATGAAACAAACGACCAAACCAAGTCATCAAGCGTGGGATCACTCCTGCATTGGATCGAGCAGATTTTGACTCAAATTGATTAAACACCGTCCCGATCACCTCGACACCAGCTGCTTGCATATCGCTTTTCGTTTGCCTGAGGTCACTGAGTAAAGTGACATCTTTTTGAGCCATCAGCAAAACGAACCCCACCTGATGCGCGACCATCTGTGCATCTGAGGCCAGAGAAGACGAGTAAGTATCCAGCACGACCGCATCGAAATTCTCGCTGCAGCTATCGAGTAATTCGCGAATACGCGGCACACGTAAAATTTCCAGTGGATTAGGAACGCGTGGCCCCGCGGGTAAAATCTGCAAATTAGGCATTAATGGAATCAGCGCATCGGCGAGTGCTATACGTCCGGCTAGTACTGAAGACAACCCATCCGGCGCACCCAGCGCAAACAAAGAATGAAGATCACCGGTGCGCAAATCCGCGTCAATCAGTAGTGTGCGACGACCTACCTGAGAGAGAGCAATGGCGAGACTTGCTGCCATGTAGGATTTACCTTCATTTGAGCCAGCACTCACAAGCGCTACATTAATTCTATCGGCTGAACTGAACTTTAAAAGCAGTTCGCTTCGCAAACGCCTGATTTCTTCAGACTCCTTAGAAAACGGAAAATGAAAGAACCGCAATTTTTCGTCAGCCGAACCATTGAACAATTCCTTGGTGCCAAAACCAAACTGTTCACCGAGCGCTGAATCAATTTCTGCTTGACTCAGAAAACCCAGACTGAGCGCCGCATCACCGAAACGCAGTTTCTTTTGCCTCTGTTCTGCGGCAATTTGCTCTACCTGCTGAGAAGTCAACAATCCTTTTTCTAAAAACAGATCGCCCAAACGACCAATTTTTGGCGGTAAGGCTGTTGGTTTTTGCAGGTTGTCCGGTTCCGACATTGTCATTATCTTTTTTGCCTCTTGTTTTATAAGCGTCCGGACACTGAGAGCGCCTCATCAAACCCAATTTGAGCAATCACCGGCACATCAAATTCTCGCTCAAGATCCTCTGCACAACGCACTCTTCTATTCAGTAACTCAAGCAAAAATGCCAGACTCAGAGCAAACATGAGACCACCGATGAGTCCGAAAATAAGATTATTTCTAAGGAGTGGCTTCGCATGCTTTTCAGGAACTTCAGCCCACTGCATGACGGTAGCATCAGAAATGGCGACATTACTTGTCATCAGCAATTCATCAAATTTCTGAATCGCCGCGTTGTAGATTTTCTGCACACTATCTAATTGACGCTGATAAGAACTGATGACGTCCCGATGTTTTTTGTTCTCAAAAGTCTTTTTCTGATAATTTGCCAGCTCTTCTTCCATCACCTTTTGTTGATGAGCGAGGCGACTCTCGACCGACTGCATCGAATCGACCGCCGTTGAGGACTCGCGTTTCAATTTCGTCAGCAAGGCCTGGCGTTCTTCCTGTATTGCGATGTATTTTGGATGTCGGGGTCCTAACGTTGACTGTGCATTCGCCAACTGAGAGTCGAGCGCAATCAATGCTGCTTTAATTCCGGAAATATTGCCAGCGGCAGCGACCTCAGGGAGGTCGGAGCTAATATTTCCCTGCTTCACGAGGCCATCAAGAGAATGTTTCCTGGCCTGTGCCTCAACGCGTAATAATTGCACATCAAGGATACGCGCACTCAGCGCACTCATTTGGCGGGAATCGAGATCAGCACGTTCATCCACATCAACGATTTGAAACTCTTGCTGATAACTGGTTAATTTTTTCTGAATTTCATCAATCTGACGGCTGAGTGTTTCCAACTGTGCATTGTACTGATCCTTACGCGCACGGGCGGGAGCGTTCATCATTTCCAATGAGAGATCAATATACGACTTTACGATAGCATTGGTGATATCTTTGGCCTCTTGTGGATTATGCGAGGAATATTGAACCTCGACCACACGGCTATTTTTGTGCGGCGACACTTCCACATGCTGCGTGATCGACTCCGCCAACAAGCGCAATGATCGCTGCTCGCCAAATTTACGTACTAAAGTTCTAAAATCTTCAGTATCTTGCAAACGCAGAGCATCAATAACTCTTTCAGCAACCTGGACACTCTTGATAACATCAAATTGTGTTTCGAGATAACTTTCGTCTTGTACTGGGTTAAATTGGCGACCACTAATCGGGTCATTAATCCGATAATCGATATAAATATTCGCACTCGCGATGTAGGTTTTCGGCAACAAAAAACTGACGACACCAGCAATGACGACCGCTACAACAGTAATGGTTAAAATTAATTTCCTCCTGGCGCGCAGCATCGCACCTATTTGCGTAAAAGAAAGAATTAATTCGGTTGGAGAACTTCGCATCGGCAGTTTTAAAAAATGCGTTCGTTAATAAATACGACATCACCAGGAAGTACAACATCTGAGATGCGAGCGGAAATCTCTTTTAGTTCACCACCAGGTAACTTACGATGAATAATGATTCGTGAAGTACTTCCCCTATCAGTGACGCCACCACCGATAGAAATCACTCGCATCACATTCAGATCGTCTTCCATCGGATAAGAACCGGGGCGCCGAACTTCACCGTACACATAAAAGTTTTTCAGCTGTCCAACGATGAGAACATCGTTAGGAAGCACTTTTTGCATAAATTGACCGTTGCTCTTATCGCTATCAAAGTCTAAATGAATGCTAGCGTATTCAACGAGTTCTGCTTTACCATCCTGCCCTGCCCGACGTAAAACCTTTAAATTCTTGTCCGCACGCGGTGTAACACCTCCAGCCAGACTTAATGCATCCAGGACACTCAAGGTGCCTTGTAAAATA
This sequence comes from Undibacterium sp. SXout20W, assembly GCF_049340285.1. NCBI lineage: Bacteria > Pseudomonadati > Pseudomonadota > Betaproteobacteria > Burkholderiales > Oxalobacteraceae > Undibacterium > Undibacterium sp. SXout20W. The sequence goes on from NZ_JBMPPH010000003.1 coordinate 167,693, forward strand.
AAACGACCTGGACGCGCGACTTCACCAAGCACTGAAAAACTACGGCTGACTTGCTGAGCAACTTTAACGGAGACCTTGGGATTAACCAAGTACTGCCCCTGTTGAAGTTTGTTAGCAAAGGCAGCAGCTACTTCCGCCCCCGTTTTACCCTTTACATCAATGGTGCCAACCAAAGGCAAGGTAATACTGCCGTTTGCACCTACGATAATATCTGCACTTAAGTCAGGCTGGCCAAACACCGTTACTAGCAACTGATCACCCTCGCCAACTACGTCATTTTGCGGCTCAGTCGTTTCAGTATGTTTGACTGTGGCAGCGACAACATTCGTCACTGGGGCAGCTTGAGTCTCGACAGGAACAACCGTTGTGGCAGGTAACACCGGATTAACAGGTACGACTACCGGATTGACATCATTGACACCATTATTGCTTTTAACCGTGGCGATGTAACGATCACTATTATTGTTCGTTGTGGTCGCGGGCATATTAGCAACAGGCGGAAAATAGGACGCTGCCACCAAACCGGTCAAACTTTGCTCTATTTTCAACTGGGTTGAACCGTTGTTTTGCGCCTCTTGTGCCATCAAATTGACCGAAAACAAGAGTAAAAACGCCCCAGTGAAACAAAAACCTGGAAATTTCAAGCTCAACTTAGGCATAGTGTCAAAAATCATTGAAAACCAAGTATGTGAGAAAAACAGTTTATTTTATCTTGCTACAACAAAAAGAGTGACATTTTTTTGTCATACAAACAAAAGAGTGCAAGTATATCTAATTCCATTATGGAAATTAATGTGGCATAACAATAATTAACCATCGATAAATTGTCACCCTTCGTCGGCTAAGCTACCATTACGCAAAAAATTGGAAAATGCACAAATGACAAATAATCAATTTGACAACACTCATTCGACTGGAATTTCTGTGAGCACAGATCCAATAAAGAAACAGGTACCATTGGTAATCATCGCCCCAGTCCGGGATGAAGCTGATCTGATCAGATTGACCTTGGAGTCGATGGCGCAACAAACTGTAATTCCCGTTGAGTGGATCATTGTTGACGATGGATCACAAGACAATACGGCGGAGATTGTGCAGGAATACGCTGCTAAATATCCGTTTATCAGACTAGTAAAACGGCCCGATCGCGGATTTCGTAAGGTGGGCGGCGGCGTAGTAGCGGCTTTTAAATTCGGTGTGTCGCAAATTCAACACACTGATTATCAATATATTGCCAAACTAGATGGCGACATGTCTTTCGGACCACGCTATCTGGAAATAATGTTTGAACAGTTTCAAAACACACAAAAATTAGCTGCAGTATCGGGGAAAGTATTCCGTGAAGAGAATGGCAATCGTGTTGAAGAGATCATTATCGATGAACACGTCGCGGGTCAGTTCAAGCTATATCGGCGTGAGGCTTTTGAGCAAATTGGTGGTTTTGTAGAAGAAGTGCTTTGGGATGGAATTGACGTTCACACGGCGCGCATGAAAGGCTGGGAAACCAAAAGCTTCTATCACCCGGATGCGATTCTGATGCATCACAGGCTTATGGGTTCGTCCGACAAAAACGTTTATCGCGGAAGACTACGATGGGGTCGCGGCATTTGGTTTATGGGTTATCACCCGTTATATGCCGTTGCCTCCGGTATTTTCAGAATGCGCGAAAAGCCTTTTATTATTGGCGGCTTATTGATTATTGCGGGCTACCTTGGCGCAGCAATCAGGCAGGCGCCAAGATATGACAACCCGGAGTTCAGAGAACATTTACATCGTTGGCAATTGGGGCAAATCAAGGCCTTATTTTTTAAAACTAATACAAAGTAGTTAAAACGGTTCCACATTAATCAACTATGTTCAACTCCCATTCCCCATCGAATGCTTCACAACCTGCGCATTTATTATCTGTAATGACTGGTGGCGCTTTTAGCGTAGCCATTTGTTTGACGCTATTCTTGATCATAGAATACGTTGGCCACGTCGACGATGATGTATTCAGCATTCGATTTGTGATTGCGGCGATGGGCAGTATCATTGTTTTTTCTAGTCATCGTCTACTAAACTCCCTTCAGGATAGGAATGCTCTCTCTTTACTACCGAAGTTAACCTGGCGTTGGTTCGTGGTTTTTATGGTCGTCCTGCTCTCGGCTTACGTAGAAAAAACATCTGAGCAGCTGTCAAGAAAGGTCATGTTACTTTGGTTGGTGATTACACCATTCTCTCTGATGGCAATGGCACTACTGATCCGTGTTGTCGCAAGCGCCTATTACGCCAGTCCATTGAGGCGACGTAAGGCCATATTAATATGGTCAAATTCTGCCTGCGCCGATCTCGTTAGTTCACTGAGAGACTCACCGTTGGCGGCAGTTGATGTTATCGGTTTTTTTGATAATCGCAATGTGTCGCGCCCCCCGAGTAATATCGACCGTCTAGGCGATCTCGGCGATGCAGTAAATTGGCTCCTTGACTCAGAGACTGGCAAGATTAAGGTCGATGTTGTTTTCATTGGCATGAATACCAAAGAACCAGAAGAACTGTCTGAAATTTTGGAAATTTTATATGACAGCACGGCAACGACTTATTTTGTACCAGAATCTCTGATTTTCGGTATGCCTGGAATTCAACTCCGAGAATTAGCCGGCCGGCCAGTTTTGGCGTCCGTCGAAACACCGTTTATTGGTTTGGCTGCGTTACCGAAGAGAATTATCGACTTTATTGGTGCCTTCATTGCTCTCATTTTGCTCTCGCCCGTCATGTTAACAGTTGCAATTGGCGTGAAAATGAGTTCACCCGGACCGATTTTTTTCAAACAAGTTCGATACGGTATCGCTGGTAAAGCCATCAACGTTTTTAAATTCCGTAGCATGAAAATGGCGGCCAAAGATACGCCCGTGGTGCAAGCAACGGTTGGGGATATCCGCGTCACAAAATTTGGGAGCTTTATCCGTAAGACATCACTGGATGAATTGCCTCAACTGTTTAATGTACTCAATGGCGATATGAGCCTGGTTGGTCCACGGCCACATGCCGTCGCGCACAATGAGCTTTATCGAAAATTGGTTAACGGTTATATGTTCCGCCACAAAATTAAGCCAGGAATCACTGGCTGGGCGCAGGTCAATGGTTTACGCGGAGAAACCGATACACTTGAAAAAATGCAGGCGCGGGTAGATTATGACCTTTATTACCTGCAACACTGGTCAATCTGGCTCGACTTTGTCATTTTGTGGCGCACAGTCAAAGTTCTGTTTGGCGATAAAAACGCGTACTAACTGAACCACATGCATCGTTTATTTAGCTTGTTTGAATTTGCGTAAATATTGGCCAAGCGCTGAGCTTTTTAATTCCTTGCGCAGCGATACATAGGTAGCTTGTGATTTACTGATGATGGCCGGCGCGGATATGGCACCCTCACACAGGTCATGATGCCCGGTTGCAAAACGTACTTTATAGGGTTGTTCACCACGCCCTAAATCTATTAAATTAAGACCCATCGTAGCAGCTTCTCTGGCACATCCAGCCAATAAAATCAAGCCAGGAGAAAATTCTGCATGCGTCGTTTCATACCAGGGAAACCAATAGTGCAAAGTATGCGCTGAACGCATACCAAAATGCGCTGCAATCAAGGTATCACCAGCATATAGTGTCGATAAAACGCCAGCAAAATCGGGCGATTTTTCTAACTGAATTGCCTCAACGACTGAACGAATCCAAGGTACCGCGAAAATATCATGATCGGCTCCGAGCGTGCGGATAAACTGATCGGATTTTCCCGCCAACAACGCCGCAAATTCTAAGGGTTCCCGTGAATCGATACAAAAACGCAAGACGCCAAGTTTTTTGCTCAACTTACGTTCGCTCGTTTCAATTTTCTTTAATAACGAGGCGTCCCGTTTCTCTTGTAAGCGTTGCGCATAAGCTGCAAAACCACCCTGGAGGTTTAACGTCAGCGAGCGGCTATGCTCCCAGCCGCACTGCGAAAAATCTGAACGCTCGACGGGCATATGGTTGAACCCCATATAACTTACGGACATTGCACGTAATATTTCTCGCGCCGGCAATGCTACCTGAGGCGAGCAAATAGGACCTTGATAGTCTGTCAAACCGCCACCAATCACTTCCGCAGAAAACGAATTTTTCTTGTGATATGGCAGAAATCCAAGTACTTCACCCGCATCTTCAATTACAAGTATGCGCGTATCAGGACGCGCCTCACCGACAATCAAGGAATACATCGGCTGGTAATACGGACTGTTAAAAATAGCCGAGCTTGTCAATAATTGACGCCATTTTTCCTGCAAACCAGCATCAAGCTCACGATAATTTATTTTACTGAACTTCATTGGTTTTCTTGTTCGCGACTAAGCAAATATTGTTGTAAATTGTCTTGAAGTTGAGCTTCCATTGCAAGCTCAATCACCGTCGACAAGCGACTACCGTGCACTGGCTCAAAGACGAAAACGCGATATATATCGGCAATTTTTAACATTGCCGGATTCGCTATTAAGGTCCATAATTCACTTCCTTCATTCCGCTTCGCCCACCAAACAGTCTCGGTGCTTTTGACGCTATCTGACACAATTCTGGCGACCCAACCCGCATCCTGCATCCGTTGCAACAAGCCTTCAATTTCATCCATGCCAAAACGCGTTTTTTCACGAAGTTGAGCAACACTAAGGACAGCATCGGTTTTTTCATGTTTTGCCAGTGTTAACAGTTGAAGAATCCTCATTGCATCCTCGAATGCGCTACCCGGCTTGGGTACGTGCCACCAGCGTTCGAACTTTACAATTGGCAGTGCGGCAGCAATCACCGCGCCAATTAAGGTAATCAACCAGGATAAATAGATCCAGACCAGGAAAATCGGCACCGCCGCCAATGCGCCATAAACGATCGTATATGTAGGAAAGTGAACCACAAAAATCGCAAACCCACGTTTCGCAATTTCAAATGCGCAGCCCGCAAATAATCCCCCCCAGGCAGCATCATGCCAATCCACCACTCTATTGGGAACCGTCAAATACAACAGTGTATAAGCGCCAGTCGTAAAGGTGATCGATATCAGTGTATAAAAAACACCACCAAGAAAAGGAACAGCACCAACTACGCCACTCGTAGCAGTGAACAGATAAGATGTAATTGAAATCGATACGCCAATCAAGAACGGTCCTAACGTAACGATCGCCCAATACACCAAGACACGCTGAAAAAAAGGCCGTGCACGTTTCACCTGCCAAATTTGATTAAATGACTGATCAATCATGGCCATCGTTGCAATCGCCGTAAACATCAGGGCAACACCACCAACCGCAGATAATCGCGTTGCTTTGGTGGCAAATTGCGTAAGATAACCAAGAATCGTATTGGCAATCCCTTTTGGCATCAGATTTTGGACGAAATATGCCTCAAGCGAAGTTCTGAAAGTATTAAATAAAGGGAAAGCAGTAAAAATTGCAAGTGCGACAGTTAAAATCGGCACCAACGCTAACACAGTAGTAAAAGTTAAACTGCCGGCAACTTGCGGCAACCGACCTTCCCGCAAACGCTGCAAGCCAAAGTAAAAAAGGTTCTGTAAATGCTTCCACGACAGTCCGCGCATAAATTTCTTAAAAAAATGTGTTGCCGCTATTTTACTTAGAGAGTGACCATAAAGTCTCATATAATATTCAATATGAATACTTCCAACCTTACGATCCTCGTTTTATTTTATTCCCGTCACGGTAACACTCGCAAAATAGCCGAATACATTGCCCAAGGTGTAGAAAGCGTACCGGGCTGTGATGCGCGCTTGAGAACTGTGCCTGCCGTATCAACGACCGTTGAAGCGGTCGAGTCTGAGATCCCGTCCGAAGGTCCGCCCTTTGTTGAGTTATCAGACTTAAAAGAATGCGCCGGACTGGCCTTGGGTTCCCCAACACGTTTTGGCAATATGGCTGCAGCCATGAAATATTTTTTGGATGGCACCGCGGCCGACTGGCTTTCTGGCACCTTGATTGGCAAACCTGGCTGTGTCTTTACCTCAACAGGGAGCTTACACGGTGGACAAGAATCCACTTTGTTGACAATGATGCTACCTTTGCTTCATCACGGCATGCTCTTAATGGGCATACCATATAGCGAGGCAGAGCTGATGACGACCAGTACGGGCGGTACGCCATATGGAGCAAGCCACTGGTCAGGGCTCGATGGAAAAAATCCAATCTCGGAAGATAGTCGTAAACTTGCAATCGCATTGGGCAAACGTTTGGCAGAAACCGCCCTTCGCCTTCAACAAAAGCTATGAGTCATCGCCAACAACAAGCACATAGGTACGCCTGTATCGCATTATGCTCCCTCATTATCCTGTGTATTTTATGGGAATGGTGGCTAGCCCCTTTGCGCCCAGGTGGATCGTGGATGGTCTTAAAAGTCTTACCTTTATTGTTGCCTCTACGCGGCGTACTACGCAAAGACAACTATACGATGCAATGGACGTCGATGCTCATCTGGTTGTATTTTACAGAAGGATGCGTGCGACTTTACAGTGACAAAGTCACGCTGTCAGCTATTTGCGCGGGATTGGAGACGATCTTATCGCTGCTTTATTTTGCTGCAATCCTGATCTATTTACGGCCACTCAAACAAGCTGCTAAAGCGCGCAAAAACGCGTAAAAATCCATGAATGAATTTCTGCAAGACTGTCGTGATGCCATCGGATCCACCTTTGTCTTGACCGATGATCTCGATGTGCAAAGCTATGAGACTGAATGGCGACAACGCTTTCGAGGTCGTTGCCTGGCTGTTTTACGCCCGGCATCTACTGCAGAAGTAGCCTCAATTGTAAAACTATGCAGGCAATACGCCGTCAGCATTGTCCCCCAGGGTGGCAATACCGGATTGGTACTCGGCAGCGTGCCCGACAATTCAGGCAAAGCCATTGTCTTATCCTTACGTCGGTTAAACACAATAAGAGCCGTTGACATCGCCAATAATACGATCACCGTTGAAGCCGGGTGCATACTAGCTCAGGTTCAACAAATTGCAGATCACAATGAACGACTGTTCCCACTTTCATTAGCATCAGAAGGTAGTTGCACGATCGGTGGGAATCTATCGAGTAATGCAGGTGGAACCGCCGTTCTCCGTTATGGAAATAGCCGCGAACTCTGCCTTGGGTTGGAAGTCGTTATGGCAAATGGCGAAATATGGGATGGGCTCAAAGGGCTACGAAAAGACAATACCGGCTACGATTTGCGTGACCTGTTTATCGGTGCAGAAGGCACTCTTGGCATTATCACCGCGGCAGTACTCAAACTTCATCCTAAACCAAAGGCCACACAAACGGCATTTCTGGCAATGACAAGTCCGGAAGCGGCACTGACATTACTTAATTTTAGCCGTGATGCGTTTGGACCCGCACTAACAACATTCGAATTGATTTCATCGATATGCCTGGACCTTGTCCATCAACATTTTCCCGCAATCCCTCTTCCGTTTCCAGAAAGGGTTTCATATTATGTCTTGCTTGAAATATCTGACCACGAATCCGAAGAACACGCCAGAGCAATGATGGAAACCGTTCTGGAGCGTGCCATGCAAGAGGCAATAATTGTTGATGCGGTCATAGCAGAATCGGTCGCGCAATCGACTCATCTGTGGCAGTTACGTGAAAATATTTCAATGGCACAAGCTTTAGAAGGAAAAAATATCAAGCACGATATTTCCCTCCCCAGCTCAGCCATACCCGAATTTATGTCTGTCACCCGTCGTGAACTAGATCAACAATTTAAAGACTGTCGTATCGTATGTTTTGGTCACATGGGTGATGGCAATCTTCATTACAATATTTCGCCGCCACCTGATGTCAGCGATGTTGATTTTTTAGTCCATCAAGACGAAATTAATTGCCTTATACATGACCAAGTGCATCAATTTAAAGGTTCAATATCAGCTGAACATGGCATTGGCATGCTCAAACGATCGGAACTTATTCGCTACAAATCATCCATCGAATTAGAAATGATGCGATCCATCAAAAAAGCGCTTGATCCGGCAAATTTAATGAATCCCGGAAAAATTTTATAAAAAGAAAGAGCCATTTATGGACGAAAAACGATTTAATCAATACATGTACAAGATCACTTCGACGTTTTGCTTGATCTCTATCCTTTCCTTCAGTTTCGATGCATATGCGGACGTCTATCAATGCGAAAAAGGCGGACATATTCAATTTACGCAAAGTGCCTGCACAGCCGAACAAAAGCAAATAGCACACACCACAGTGTCTCCCGCAACCTCGCCATCAAAAGAGGAACGACAAGCTGCGATCGCTCGCGATAAAAACGCTCATTCGGAGCTGAACCGATTACAAAAACAAAGGATCAAAGACGAGGAAAAGCAAGATAAAGCTACCGCCAAACAATTGACGCAATTGACGCAATTAAGGCAACGCAAAGCAGCGTGCGATAAAGCGCAATTACAGGTGAAGTGGGCGCATGAGAATGCTGCCAATGCTAGTATAAAAACAGAAAATAAAGCAAAACTAAATTTAAAACGTGCCAAAGAAAAAGCTGAACTCATATGTAAAGCGTATTAGTTCTCATCAGGTTTGTGGATCGACATTCCGCAAGTAATCACTAAGCCACAGAAGGCAATAGGCCCCAATCTTTGATATTGGCTATTATCCTCCTGCAAGTCAGTATCGATAGGCTACAGTTAAACAACATCAATGATATTGCTGATAGCCTGAGAGACATCGCATAATTTATCTACCTCGTCTCCCTTCGCGATGCGGAGGCGCCCCCCGTCCGCCCCGAAAATCACGACCACCGCGGAATTGACGCCCATTACCCCAGCCTCCGTCGCCTAGATATACGCCTACCGGAGGGCCATATGCCGGGCACGGTCGATAATTGCCTGGATAGTTAGAATAATTGCGAGAATCCGGGTAGCCACAACTATCAAAGCCTATCCCAAAGCCTATTGTGATTTGGGCATTGACTGTCGGAGCAGCGGCGACAATGAACAGCCCTAAAATAACTGAAATTAATTTAATTTTCATGATATTCATTCAATAAAAAACTTAACAAACATTATTTTCCTTTGGACATCATGTTGTGGTGCCCACGCTGCAAAAATACCTCGTCAGCCAATTTTTTCTGCGCATCGGACATTGCCGCATAGAGAGGGGCAAAAGCCAATGCCAATTTTTTCACGGAATCAGCATGGCCTTGTGCCACATTGGCGTAGGCATTGAGATCATCAATCGCACTTGCAGTGCCGATAGGCGACTCACGTTTATCCACTGCTTTATCAATCTCTGCCACGTTATCTCGCATGGTCTGTGCGACCGTGCTCCATAGAGTTTCTTCGGCTGCGGTGATTTTTAATTTATCGTGTAAATCCTTTATATGCTTCTCGTTATTTGCATCACGCTTCGAGTTGGGTCTCATGGGATCAGCATTGCTCTCTGCAACGCTCGCTTTTGCGGAAGCTGAAGCTGAAGCAGAAGCAGAAGTAGAAGCAGGTACAGGTACAGGGCTTTTCGCATATGCTGATGTAATCAACAATGTCGAGGCGAGTGCTATCGCTAGTTTTTTCATAAAGTACTCCTTTAAAGATCATTGGTGAAGTGACAGACAATATAAAATGCAGGCCATTTCAAATAAACATCAACATCGAAAAATGATCTATCGTTTCTTTGAATATCTTGAGAAGCAATTTGGAATTTTTGCGTTGTTTAGTCTGACTATCATTCAATCATCTCTGTTTGACCAAGTCTGTGCGATGTCTCACAAAGAGCATGAATGAAAAACAATAGAAGCGTTTTTATTTGTTCATTGACATTTGCAGGCGACAAAATTCAGTCAGTTGCTGTAATACCTGAGCAACCGCTATATTGCTGGCAATGACCGCGCCGTATGCATCTTCAGAGGGGCTAGCTACAACAGCCTCAAACTCCTTTGCCCCCAGTATTACCGACGTTTTATTCTCAGATAAGTAGGCATGCAAACCGAACCTGACTTGACTTGGATGAGACGTAAATTCTTGCTGAAGAGAAGTGATGTTCAAATCCAAACGGTAGTCCGCAATAATAGGCGTCGGCGTCTTCAAAACCAATTCAAAAAGGCCACTGTGTTCCAACGCGCGCGTCACGACAGGAAAGAGCATCAGCGCGGGCGATTGTTGCCACTGGCTCTGCTGATAAACATCGATTTGAAACGCTTTTTTTCTGTATAAGATATGCTTACTACCCAACTCTGCATCCGCACGAATATTACCTAACAGGATACTTTTATCAGAACCAGGTAGCCTGACATTCAATCTTGTCAGAGGAGCCTCAAGAGTATAAGTCGTCAGTTCTGGCGGCGAAACCGGTTGTAAAACGGTGCAGCCTAGCAAGCCGAAAAACGTCGTAAAAATAAGTTTGCTTAACAAAAAGTTTTTCATGGCTTATCTGCGGTTGGCGGCACCATTCCCGGGTCAGGCGCGGGCGTCTTACGGCCACGTAACAGACTAGCTGGATCACGCTCGGTCTGTTCGATGAGTCGATGTAATGACACAGAAAGGGCACTCAATTCCATCATCATATTTTGTAATTCAGGAAGGGTATCTGCACGAAATACATGCGCCCCACTGCCAATCTCATCACTCGCTTTTTGTGTACTATCGCTCGCAAGGGCAACCTTATTTGCCATGTTGGCAATGGCATCCGCACTAACGCTTATGCGCGCTAATACCGGACTGAGCTCTGCACTGACTTTTGCAGCATGCCCGGCAGTAATCGACGCGTTACTGATCCCGTTACTGAGATTGTTTTTTTGCGCTGCCAAGGTTGATGTCACGATAGAGATATCCTTTAATATCTGACTAAATCTGTGCCGATTCTCATCATTCAATAACGCATTGATGCTTGCTGCCGTATGATCAAAACTTGAAAGTGCCGTACTCAATACGTTTTCCAGACGTGCACTAAGAGAAGGTTTGCTTAAGATTTGTGGGAAAGTTTGACCTGGCAAACGCGCTAACAGAGGCGCATTAATCGAGCCCCCACTGAGCTCAACATACGCAATACCTGTCAGCCCCTGTGTTTCAATGACTGCCTGAGTATCAACCTTGATTTTAATGTCTGGATGGATTGCAAATATCAGTAACACTTGTTGCGGATTCACTCGATCTAAACTGATACTTCGCACTTTACCAACATTCACACCTTGGTATTTAACCGGGGCATCTATATTCAGACCAGCCACTGATTCATTGACGATAGACAAATACAAAATAGGTTTTTCACGCTGTTGTAATCCGACAGAAAGCCAGAGTACGGCAATAATCAACATGGCGCCAAGAACTAAGACAAATAGGCCAACAGCAATATAGTTTACTTTTTTTTCCATGGTGTTCACTGAACCGTACCAACTTTGGGCACTGAAGCGATTGGCTGTGGCTGTGGCTGTGGCTGTGACTGTGGCTGTGGCTGTGGCTGTGGCTGTGGCTGTGGCTGCAATTGTGCCGACCTTCCACGCGCACCATCAAAATACACGCGGATAGCGGGATGAGACATCTTAGATAATTCCTCCATAGAACCAACAGCAATGATTTTTCCTTCAGCAATGACGGCAACTTGATGCGTAACTTGCCACAGCAAATCCAAATCATGCGTGATCATTACAATAGTAGGTTGGTACAATTTGTGTAATTGAAGAATTAGATTGTCGATGCCGTCGCCATTTGCGGGATCAAGTCCGGCAGTGGGCTCGTCTAAAAACAGCAATTCAGGATCCAATGCCAATGCTCTTGCCATAGCGGCTCGTTTCAACATACCGCCACTGAGTTCGGATGGATAAAGTTGAGCAGTTTCTGGCGGCAAACCCGTTTGGCTTAACTTCCAATCTGAGAGTTCGATAATACTGTCATCGTCTAGCGAACTGTGCTCCCTTAGCGGCAAACCTATATTTTCACTCACCGTCAAAGTAGCAAATAGCCCTCCTTTTTGGAACATGACGCCGCATCGCTGACGTAAATCGATCGTACCCGACTCATCGATATGTGCCAGGTCGTATCCGAGCACCCTGACCGAGCCCGAGTCTGGAGAACGCAACAGAATCATTTCTCGCAACAAGGTCGATTTCCCCGATCCACTTCCACCAACGATGGCGAAAATATCTCCACGGCGGACTGTCAGATCAATACCGCTATGAACAATTTTTTCGCCAAAACGCGTGCACACCTGCTGCATCTCAATGACATTGTCATCAATCTCACCCGGTCGATCCTTGCTTACGTTCGCGCTCGACATCAAAGATCCAATAAATTAAAGACCACGGAAAACCCCGCATCAAGCACAATGACAATGAAAATGGATTGCACGACACTGCGTGTGGTCTGCTGTCCCACGCTGTCTGCGTTTGCTTTCGTTAAGAAGCCCTGATAACAACTTATGACCACAATTGTCATAGCAAAAAGAAACGATTTACCGATACCAATGATGAGCGTTGCGAGAGGTATTTCGCTTTGAAAGCGCGTGATAAATTGATTAGGGCTGACTCCTAGTTGGCTACTCGCCATCAACATTCCACCCAATACACCAAATAAGTCCGCAAATAGCGTCAAGAGGGGCAATGCCAATAACAATGCAAGCAATTTGGGAATCACCAATAAATCAATAGGCTCAATGCCTATCGTGTTTAAGGCGTCAATTTCTTCAGTCACTACCATCGTGCCTATTTGCGCGGCATAGGAAGAACCAGATCGCCCAGCAACAATGATCGCAGTCATTAACGGCGCAAATTCGCGGAGCATGGCGTAACCGACCAACTCGACGACAAAAATATTGGCGCCATAATGCTTGAGTTGCGCAGCACCTTGATACGCAATAACAATGCCGAGTAAAAACGAAGTCAACCCAACAATTGCTAACGCGTCAACGCCCGCAATTTGAAGATTGTGCATGATTGTAATGATCCGAATCTGTCCAGGGTGTCGAATCATCCGTCCCACCCTTGTGCTTATTTTTCCAATAAAACTCAGGACAGACAGAAAGCCGTGCCAAAAAATAACACATGCCTTACCAATTTGTTCTATATATCCAGAATGACTGGTCACTGGCGCTAACGGGCTTGTTATAGCAGGAAAGCTCTTTAGTATCACCGGATACGCAGCTGGCCAATTCAAAGTGGAGACTGAAGTACCGTTATGTTCCAAATGTCGAATGCGCTTCTGTAGAACCCAAACAGCAATACTGTCAATTTTCTCTACCGATTTCGCATCCAATTGCACATTTTTTCTGGATACACTCAGAAGTCGGTCAAGTTCTTTTAGAACATTTCCCAAGCGACAAACCGTCCAAACGCCAGACAGCTGCAATACGTCAGGTGCAATTTGCGTAACGTTTGCCACTTTAGTAAAAGAATTCATCGCCTGCCCAAGTGATTCGTCGTTACCTACGATTTAGCGAAAACGCCTGATCTTTGTCCCTAAACTCACAAATTGTCTGACGACGAAAAATCGGTCAAAGTTGATCTTATCCGATGTTCCAAAACAAACCTTGATCTGAAAAATTGAGGGTTCTGGCGTCGTTCATTAAATCAAAGTCCTTAGACTTCTCATTCCAATTAATGGCCTGCTTCCGATGAATTGTGAACCTTGTCGTCAGACGTTTCGTCATTAGCGTCGAAGCACAAGTCGTTATTCAGAAACTTTTTTCGCCTGTCGCCCATTAAGCGACGTAATTCTTTAATATCAACGCCACTTATTTCATTCATGCGAATAAGCAACGTAGCACCAACCGCGAGGTGGCGATGCCGTATCTTACTAATTACCGGCGGTGCCACTTCTAAAGCACGGGATAAAGCGGCATCATTTTTCAGATGAAGACTCTTTATCATCGTATTTAATAAGTGATTAGGGTCGTAATTGAGCTCTTTTGATTTAGCTTCAAGATGAATAGAATTCGTCATTTTTTTTCCATGTAATTGAATATTTATGTCAAACGTCGGTCAAACTCTGCAACCGAAATCTACTCATTAAATAAAATTGCATTTTTGAAATAAGCCGTTTTGATAATGCACTTGCAAATTTGGTGCTGGAATGTTTCCCGACCGCCAGCCCCGGTAGTTCGGATTAACTTAAAATGCTTGTCGATTTATTCAATTGATTTTTGCTTTATAGATAGAGATCAATATTCAAAAAAAATCCTCTTTACTGATCAACAAGTTATTTCTTATTTCCGAAGTAAAAATGATATGTTTTAAATGCTTGCGTAACAGTACGGTGACGAACATATTTCGGTATTAATCAGTATCAGAATAAAAGGGAAGGCTTGGTGAACATGCGCGAACGAAGCGCAGTTCTTCCTGAAGACTATCAATACGTCGCATCAGATTCAATGCGAGAATCAGACCATTGCAATCAAGCTCAAAGTCATCCCGTAATCTACGAGCACAGGTAGCAAAAAACACCGCATGCAACGCAAAATGCAGGGTCTCACCCGTACGATAATTCACACCATCATTGTTCTCGCTTTTAAGGGGCGTTAGTAAATCATGTTCAATAAGCGCATCAATCTCTATGTCGGATAAGCCAGAGACTTCCATCAAATAATAGGCATTACAGATTAATTTATCTTGTTCAACAGGACGTTCAGGAAGATTACCTGTATGCTTCATTTTCATCTTGCCTCCACGACATTAAAATCACGCATTGGTTTTTCGGTCACAGTGGCTAATTGGGCGTAGAGAGTGCGCTGAACCTCAGTCAAATTTTTAGGAACAACAATTTGTATTACCGCATACAAATCACCAGGGACAGATTCACCGGCTTTTCCTGCAGGGAGACCTTTTCTGGCCAATCGTAAACGCTGACCTGAGCAAGTGCCCGCTTTGATTTGCAGCGTCAGAACTGTCTTAAAAAAGGCAATTTCTACACCATCACCTAAAGCGGCCTCAGCTGGCGAAATTGGTAGGTCAAAGTATATATCTCGACCAGTAACGCGAAAAATAGGATCAGATAGGATATGGATTTTGATATATAAATCGCCGTTCTCCCCACCATTAACACCGAGTCCACCTTTGCCTGCAAGGCGGAGTCGCTGGCCTTCCATTGCGCCTTTCGGTATCTGAATCCTGAAGGTATGTGGTGCTCTATGTGGCAAGCCATGTTCATCATAGGCCGGTAGCTCAACGGTGACATCTGTCTCACCACCAAATAATACTTTTTCGAGACCAACACTGATGTTGACCGAATAATCATCACCATGTATTGCACCAGGTTTTCGATGACCGCCAGCGCCGTTCCTGGAACGATTGAATGCCTTGAAAATATCAGATAAATCGACATCATCAAAAGAATCTGCCTGGCTCGAAAATTCATTTTGCCATCGCGGTGGTGGGGTGAATTGATTCCCAGTTTCTGGTTGCCCTAAACCATCATATTCTGCCTTTTTATCTTTACTTTTCAGAATGGCGTAGGCTTCCGCAACTTCCTTAAATTTTTCTTCACCTGCCGGATCTTTAGAGATATCGGGATGGTACTGATGCGCTAATTGTCGATAGGCTTTTTTTATCTCTGACGCATTGGCTGAGCGTGGCACACCCAGAACCTGGTAATAGTCTTTATATTTCACGGGATTCCTGCTTCGTGGTAGTCATCCGCATTAGAAAATGGCTAGACTTTGTACTCTGCATTAACATAACCGTCTTTCTATGCAAACGAGAATCTTCGTCTAGCCTTAATCATTTTTTCTTACCTCATTAAAACTACGCGAGTAACCTAAATATCGAACCAACCGCCGTAACAGCGCTTTGCTGTGGCGCAGTTGGCTTCGATATAAATACAAAGCAGAAGTTTTTAATTATAAGCACAAATCACGGCTGCTTTACTTCTTTGAAGTCAGCCTCGACGACATCATCTGGATGAGCAGATCCCTGATGCGTAGAATTTTCTCCAGCATGGCCGTCATTCTCTGCTGCGCCAGTAGCTTGGGCGCCCTGCTGCATTGTCTCAGCCAGTTTTTGCAGTAAGCCTTCGATATATTGCTGTCTCGTAGAGAGGGTTGTTTTATCCCCTTCCTTCATCGCTGTCTTTAATGCGACTATGGCCTGGTCTAATTCCAAGCGATCCGCAGCTGTTAATTTTTCGCCAGCCTCAGTCATCGATTTATGCGCTGTATGTATAATGGCATCCGCATGATTATGTGCTTCAGCCAATTCACGGAGTTTCTTATCGCCTTCCGCATTTGCTGCGGCATCTTCGACCATGTGACGGATTTCTTGCTCCGTCAAACCGGAATTCGCTTTGATGGTTATTTTATTTTCTTTTCCAGTCGCCTTATCTTTGGCTCCGACATGTAAAATGCCATTGGCATCAATATCAAATGTCACTTCAATTTGTGGTGTACCACGTGCTGACGGGGGAATACCTTCCAGATTAAATTCACCGAGTGTTTTATTCCCCGCAGCGAT
This sequence comes from Undibacterium sp. SXout20W, assembly GCF_049340285.1. NCBI lineage: Bacteria > Pseudomonadati > Pseudomonadota > Betaproteobacteria > Burkholderiales > Oxalobacteraceae > Undibacterium > Undibacterium sp. SXout20W. Next base: position 184,132 of record NZ_JBMPPH010000003.1, read on the forward strand.
CTCCCGTTCACCCTGAAACACTTTGATTGTCACCGCAGCCTGATTGTCGTCCGCAGTAGAAAATATTTGGCTAAACTTCGTTGGTATTGTCGTATTTTTCGGAATCATCTTGGTCATCACGCCCCCCATAGTCTCAATACCCAATGAAAGTGGAGTAACGTCTAAAAGCAACAAATCTTTCTGATCGCCCGATAAAACCGCCCCCTGAATCGCCGCACCTACAGCAACTGCCTCATCAGGATTCACGTCTTTCCGTGCTTCTTTACCGAAAAATTCTTTGACTTTTTCTTGTACCTTCGGCATACGCGTCATGCCGCCTACCAAAATAACGTCGTCAATATCCTTGACGGAAATTCCAGCGTCCTGAATTGCAATCCGGCAAGGTTCGATCGTGGCATTAATTAATTCTTCAACCAATGATTCCAATTTGGCGCGTGTAATTTTTTGCGTCAGATGTATCGGCGCACCGTTCGCCATGGCAATGTAGGGCTCATTGATTTCGGTTAATTGCGCCGAAGATAATTCAATCTTAGCGCGTTCGGCAGACGCCTTAATTCTTTGCAGGGCAATAGGATCCTTTTTAAGGTCAATGCCGTGTAATGATTTAAATTCGTCAATGATGTAATCAATGATCCGCTGGTCGAAATCTTCCCCACCTAAAAAGGTATCCCCATTGGTGGATAAAACCTCAAATTGCTTTTCATGGTCTACCACTGCAATCTCAATGATAGACACATCAAAAGTTCCGCCGCCCAAATCGTAGACCGCGATTTTTTTATCAACTTTCTCATTTTTGTCGAGACCAAACGCTAAAGCAGCGGCGGTTGGCTCGTTAATGATACGCTTCACATCTAAGCCTGCAATCCGTCCAGCATCTTTAGTTGCCTGACGTTGCGCATCGTTAAAATAGGCAGGAACGGTAATAACCGCTTCCGTCACTTCATGCCCAAGATAATCCTCTGCCGTCTTTTTCATTTTACGCAGCACTTCTGCGGAAATCTGTGGTGGCGCCAGGCGCTTATCACGCACTGCAACCCAGGCATCTCCATTTTCAGCTTTAACAATCTTAAAAGGCATCAACGAAATATCTTTTTGTACTTCTTTTTCATCGAATTTACGGCCAATAAGTCGCTTCACGGCAAACAATGTATTAACCGGATTAGTAACAGCCTGACGTTTTGCTGGAGCACCAACCAAAATTTCACCGTTCTCTTGATACGCAATGATTGAAGGAGTGGTTCTCGCACCTTCAGAATTTTCAATCACCTTTGCTTTACCACCTTCCATCACAGCGACGCATGAGTTAGTAGTACCAAGATCAATGCCGATTATTTTACTCATCACAATTCCTTTTCAATTAACGAAACCTGCTCTTTAAAACCAACTGAATTCTTTAGATCGATGCTGCTTTTGCAGCGGTAACAATAGCCGGTCGAAGCAGTCGATCTGCGAGCATGTAGCCTTTTTGCAAAACACTGACCACTGTATTTTCTGCTTGCTCATCGGTACTTATTAGTGCCACAGCCTGATGCTTAGCGGGATCAATTTTCTCCCCTCGTTCTGGCGTAATCTCTAGTAGTCCGTGGCGTTCGAACGCCGAATTCAGCTGTTTGAGTGTAATTTCCACGCCTTCACGTATTGCTTCAAAAGACGGCCAATCCAACATTAATGCCATCTCCAGACTGTCTTTCACAGGCACCATCGATTCGGCAAAACTTTCAATTGCAAATTTTTTGGCTTTCTCAATGTCTTCGTATGAGCGGCGGCGGCCATTTTCGGTTTCTGCCCGCGAACGCAAAAGCGCATCCGTTGTTTCATGCAATAATTTCTTCGTATTCTCAAGCTGCACCACCAAGCGACTATCATTGATCGCGATTGGTGCTGCAGAAGATTGGTCAGAAGTGCCTATATCGACCGCATTGTTTTGTTTTTCCTGTTCTTGCATCGTTCAGCTTTCAAGAAAAATGTAATCTGATTAATGGCTTGATAGTACCGATCCATAACGAAGCTATATTGCGCGCCATAAATTGCACTATCTGTACGCTAAGTAACCAATCTCTTCAAATTCATTGACAATCCTTCATCGATTTGTATTGAAAAAAGGACGAGGGACTTTGCCCTTTTACGCGTAGAAAAGTGGGTAAATACTGGAAAAAAATACTTGAACAGATAAAGACTTACGAAGTATTCAAATCGTTGTGGGTAAACGAACAGTTCGATGGCAGAAAAAGGCAAATAATTATCTCTTTCGATATCTCAATCAGAAACCTAAAGGGAACGACATGCACAACATACCAATCAAAACAACGAGTAGCGACAACATGAGTGTCATAGAAGCCATTTATCAGCGCCGGGCCGTGAGAAATTTCACAAACGATAAAACAAGTCGCGAACTTATTCTGCAATTGCTTGACGCAGCTGTTCAAGCGCCTACCGCAATGCACGAAGAACCTTGGGAATTTTTGATCATCCAAGATCCAAGCGTATTACAACGAATCTCAGAAGCCTCAAAGAAGGCTTTTAGTGAATTACCACCACCGCCAATCCCGTCAGCGAGCAAAATGCATCAACATTTCACTTCGCCTGATTTCTCAATTTTCTATAACGCCCCTAGCCTGATTTTAATTTGCGCAAAGCCGGTCGGAGAATTTGCAACCGCCGATTGCTGGTTAGCCGCAGAAAATCTGATGCTAGCAGCCTGCGGCCACGGGCTCGCAACATGTGTCATTGGCTTTGCTGTGCCAACTTTAAACACCATAGAATGGAAGAAGGAACTTGGCATTCCCGCGGAGTTTCAAGTTGTTGCACCCATTATTTTGGGTCTTGCCGCAGAAAAGGCAGCCCCTGTCGCCAGAAAAGAAGCGATAATTTTAGGTTGGTTATAAGTAGTTAGAATCTTACTGAGAATCTTACTTAAAAATTTATTTAGAAATCTGCTTATCAAGATAAGCAGATGACAGTCAATCATGCGAATAACCTGATTGACTAGTTCTTTGTTTTTTTGGAATTCAGGCTGTGTTCACCGCCCTTCCCTTTTTTTGTAAAAAGTGAGGTAGCGGCGAGACGATTATGGCAATGAATTTAACTCCTTAGTATTCAGGAATCTGACCCAAGCATTATCGCGCTAATCACTGCGAATTAGCTCTTCGCAATAAATTCCTTAATGTCACCCAGAGACTTTTGTGATTGTCCTGCGATTTGATTCATTTTCCCATTTTCTTTTTGCACTGTATTTCCGAAAATTTCGCCAAAGTTTTTTTGAAACGTCCCAATGATTTCACGTGCAGTTCCTTGCATCTGATCTTTATTCATCATATTCCTTTCGGTTAATTTTCGGTTCGGCCTGTGCAGATCCAGACAATGACTTCGCTTGGAAAAACTGCAGGAAAAATCAGCCTATCAGATACCGGTGATTATTCCGTACGCCAATGCACACAAGATAACGATCAATTTATTTAATGGGGTTTAAAAACTGATTGCATTACTTTTCCGCAAGCATATCTATAAAATTTCTTGCATTCATCGGGGAGCCAAAGAGATATCCCTGCGCTTCTTTACAATATAATTTTTTTAAAAAATTAACTTGATTTTGTTGCTCTACTCCCTCCGCAACAACTAGATAATTTAGACTGTTTCCCATCGCTATAATTGCACTTACAATTGCCCCGTTTTCGTCGACAGTCCCAATATCTCGAACAAATGATTGGTCGATTTTCAAAACGTCTATTGGGAATTTTTTTAAATAACTTAAGCTCGAATAGCCGGTACCAAAATCATCGACAGCGATTTGTATTCCCATTTTTTTTAGCTCCCGTAAGATATCGGTACTCAAATCAACATCGCGCATGAGTACACTTTCGGTAATTTCCAATTGCAAATATTTGCCATCTAAGCCGCAAGCAGCGAGTATTTTTGCGACCGTGTTTGCAAAATCCAGTCGACGAAACTCTAAGGCAGAAATATTGACCGCAATATTATTAAGATTGGCACCGGCATCTCTCCATATTTTCATTTGTCTGCACGCTTCATTGAGGACCCAGCGCCCAATTTCGATAATGAGCCCTGAGTCTTCAGCAATGCCTATGAAACGAGATGGTGTTATGTTGCCCCAAAGCGGATGATTCCATCTCAACAATGCTTCCACACCAGTTATCTTGCCTGTATGCAAGCTGATCTTTGGTTGATAATACAAGGCAAATTCTTGATTTCTGATTGCCAATCTCAATTGTGACTCAATAAGTTGCCGTTCAACGGCGCGCTCATTCATTTCCTTTTTAAAAAATTGATAGTTATTTTTGCCTTTTTCTTTTGCCTGATACATCGCTGTATCGGCGTTCTTTATCAATGTCTCAGCATTTTCACCGTCGTTTGGATAGATGCTAATCCCTATGCTGGCGGTCACATGCAATACATGTTCACCAACATGCTGTGCATTGGAAAGGACCCTCAGAATTTTTGAAGCAGTCAAAGAAGCATTTTCTCCGGAGGAGTCTTCATTGATCAAAATAATGAACTCATCACCGCCTTGACGGCTCACAGTATCGGAATTACGCACACAACTACACAATAATTCTGTGACCGATTGCAAAAGTAAATCGCCAATCGGATGACCCAGGGAATCGTTGATATGCTTGAAGTTATCCAGATCAAGAAATAAGATTGCGAGCTGGTTATGCCGACGATTAGCATAATTGATCGCCTGTGAAATTCTGTCGTTTAAAAGTATCCGATTGGGTAAATTGGTCAGAAAATCATGCTTGGCAAAATATGCCATTTTTGCCGACATAGCCTGAGTCGCTGTAATGTCGTGGAACACCATAACCGCACCCACGATGCAGCCGCTACCATCATGAACTGGCGCGGTTGAATCTTCAATATTCAGTTCAGAGCCATCCGGTCGAATGAGTAAAGAGCCAGAAGGCAACGCCCCGGGACGATCACTTTCCAACACCAACATGACGGGATTGCGGGCACTTTTACGCGTCAGGCCATTAACGATTGGCATCACATCCGCAATGGCGCGTCCACAGGCATGCGTCCGCGTCCATTGGGTTAATTGTTCTGCTGCGAGGTTCAAGTAATCAACATTGCCGGCAAGATCTGTGCCGATGACTGCATCACCGATGGAATCCAAAATAATTTCTGCACGTGCTTTTTCAATCAGTTGATTATTCCTTTGCGATTGAAGCAGTATGACATTTCTGATCGTTTGTATGACCAATAGGCTTGAAAAAGTCGCTCTTGCCAGATACCCGGCGACCCCCGTTACAAGCGTTGCCTGATGATGCTGACTGGGATAACAAAGCGGATCATCTATAAGAATGAGTATGGGAATATGCGGAGCAACTTTAATGAGACGGTCAAAACTATCCCCACCATGGCTATCAGGCAATGTCAAATCCAGCAAAATAATGTCAATGTGATGCGCTTTAATGGTGCTTAGCGCCTCAGACAATCGTATCGCTGTTTTAATTGTAAATTGATCAGATTGAGATTGGCTTATTGCCTTTATTAAGCGCCTCATATCATCAGCAACCTGGGAAATAATCAACACTGATTTATTCATGACATCGGGTCATATTTACCTCTCAAAAGACAGCCGCATAGATTTTCTATTTGGTTCGAAAGAGGTGACGTACACCATAAGCGCTTACCACCGCAAACACTCCGGCGATTGCCGCTGCCTGCCACGGTGAATCATGCACATACTGTTTAGTTGTTTTGATCGAATCATTCGCGCAATCAAGCATATTTTGCTCAACGCACAGCATTGCCTGCTTAAATTCATGCATCTTCTTTGTGATGCAACTTTGCATTTCTTTTATTTCTTCAATCGATTGACCTTCAACATTTTGCAATAGCTTCTCTATATCACCAACCAAAGAGCGTGCTCCAGCAATAAGGACTTCCAATTCATGAGGGGTAGTTGATTTCATTTGAGTTCCCAATAATAGATATAGCCACAATTTACGTTGGGAAAAGGTGGTGGTCAGTACGATATCGAACATTTTGTAATTTTTTTTGCGGGCTTTTTAAAAAGAGCCGAACTGAGCGATATGCATAAAACTTGGGAAAATTTTTTATACTTTTTCCCCATCACTATCGACTTGTGTGTCATAGCGCGCATAGAAATATCCAAGCTCATGATAGCCTTAGCTCGTCTACATTTCTTTTAATGAACGAAGCAAAATTATCGAGAAAATCAATTTGAATACATCAGTTTTTGATTAAATCAATCCCCTGTTCGCTTCTATCCTGCGCCTTTCAGGTGCAATTAATGACTATTTTTTAAAGCCATTTCCGTTTCAACTAAGGTAAAAAAATCCCATGCCGACTCCCATTAGCCAAATGCAGAATCGTCTCTTAGCTACTTTAGAAAAAGCTGAACTTGACCGGTTATTGCCAAATCTGGAGTTGGTTAATCTGGTGATTGGTGAGACCATTTACGAGTCTGGGCTAAGGCAGGAATTCGTCTATTTTCCGACCACTGCTGTCATCACCATGCTGTACTTAATGGAAGATGGAGAATTGGCCGAGATTGCCTCAATTGGGAATGAAGGCGTGGTTGGAATTTCACTGTTTATGGGCGGTCATACTGCGCCAAATTGCGCATTAGTGCAGCGAGCTGGATATGCCTTTCGTTTGCGGGGACGTTTTCTCAAGGCCGAATTTGATCGTGCCGGCGCATTGCTAAGATTACTACTACGTTATACGCAAGCGCTTATTACACAGATGTCGCAAATCGCCATTTGCAACCGCCATCACACTGTCGAGCAACAACTCTGTCGATGGTTATTGCAAAATATTGACCGTTCAAAATCAAATTCACTGTTAATGACGCAACAAATGATTGCAAATAGCCTGGGTCTGAGACGAGAACGAATCACTGAAGTGGCAAGTAAACTTCAACGTCATCATTTGATCCGATATAGTCGCGGTAGCATCACAATTCTTGACCGAGCAGGTCTGGAAAAAAGCGTTTGTGAATGCTATTGGGTTATCAGACAAGAGTTTGACCATATGCTCAACCTCAAACAAGATCACCTCGTCGATTAAATCATGATGCGCCTTGTGATACCGGCTAAAATTCAGCACGAGATTAAAGCCGGAAAATACGCCGAAAATAGGCCGCGGATAAGCTAGGTAATAAGCCAGGTAATAAACCAAGTAATAAGCCAGGTAATAAAATCAAATCAAAAGATGCACTCTCCATATGTGTGATAACGAACATACATTGTGCATAAAGCTGTTACTCTTCCTATCTCCCATTTTCTACGTTGGTTCATTTTAGAACTCTGTGCGTCTATAACTGACGTCGTAGCATTGGGAGAAATCAAACACTATCTGCTAATGTCGCGATAATTTCTATGAACAATGTGTTCTATGTTTTTACTCGAAAAATTTGCGATAGTACCGCAATTTACTATGATCGATCACAGTGCACAGCCCATTACAAAATCACTTGTTAGCAGCCATTCCCCCAGCATCTTTGGAACGCCTTGTCAGTCATCTTGAACTGGTGAAGATGCCACTAGGCCAAATGCTTTTCGAGGCTGACACATTGATTGAGCATGTTTTTTTTCCCACCACCTCCATTGTTTCATTACTGTATGTGCTTGAAAATGGCACGTCCGCAGAAATTGCGATTGTTGGCAACGAAGGCATCGTTGGCATTTCCTTGTTTATGGGTGGAGAAAGTACATCCAGCCAGGCAGTTGTTCAGAGTGCGGGTTATGGATACCGTTTGGATGCCGCGCATTTGAAAGAAGAATTTGGCCGCGCTGGACCATTTTTGCGGCTCTTATTGCGTTATACACAGGCGCTTATTGCGCAAATGACGCAGACGGCTGTATGCAATCGCCATCACAGCATCGAGCAACAATTCTGCCGCTGGCTGCTGCTGAGCCTCGATCGGCTACCAGTCGACTCAATAAAAATGACACAGGGGTTGATTGCCAATATGCTCGGCGTAAGAACAGATAAAGTCGGGTCTGCTACCGGTGAATTAGAGAAATTAAAAATGATCCATTATCGCAATGGTCGCATCGATATTCTTGATCGTAAAAAACTAGAGAGTCATGCATGCGAATGCTATGTCGTCGTCAAAAATGAGTATGAACGCTTACTCGAAGATATCGACAGTAATGTGAGCACGACAAATAATGGCCATACGGAACGTAGATTAAATGATCAAATTGTGCCTGAAGAGCAGCAATTTATTCCGCCCTCGATCAGATAGCAATTAGCTCCGCAATAGATTTCTGGCATCTATTGCGGACATCCTTAATTTATATATTCATTAACACTCTTCCCGCAGCCTTGCCTAATCGCGGAGGTAATAGCGGCGGTGTAAGGACTGGAAAAATTGAAGTGGATCTTGGCAAGCCAAGCGGCCTTACCAGATGCGGCTCACACGAATTACACATCAATCGATTGAGCTCTTTTTTTACCACACTGTAACATTCACATACACTATCTTCTAAACCCTGTTTGTTAGTGATCGTGATATGACCCCGACGAGTGTGAATATAGCCAAGTGTTTGCAGCCTGCCGGCGGCTTCTGTCACACCTTCGCGTCGGACACCCAGAACATTAGCGATGATTTCTTGCGTGACTTTGATTTCGCTACAAGCAACTCTATCGTTGGTTAATAGTAGCCAACGACATAATTGTTGCTCAATGGAATGATGACGATTGCAAACTGCAGTTTGCGTTGTCTGCGTAATCAATGATTGGGTATAACGCAATAATAATCGTAACGTCGCACCTGCCAGATTAAATTCTTTGAGCAAAATATCCGATCTTAATTTATAGGCGAGCCCTGCAATCTGACCAATGGCTCGACAAGGCATCGACTGGCCACCCAACAATAACATCGTGCCCAGCATACCCTCACTGCCAATACCAGCAATCTCTGAAGAACTCCCGTTCTCCATTAAATTCTGCAAAGAAATTGTGGATGAAATCGGGAAGTAGACATAAGAAAGCTTACCACCTGACTCATATAAAACATCACCCGTCCTGATCGTAATTAACTCCAAATGGGGGGCGATGCGCTGAAGGTCACTTTCAGGCATGGCCGCTAAAAGACAGTTTTGATTCAAGCCATTAAAACAGTTAGTCATGTTGAGCATCCTGCTTTCATTCATAAGGTTGATGAAGACAAAGCGGTGAGCGAGCATTAGAGGAGCATGTCTGAAACAATGCAAATCAATGTTAAACGTTCGATAAGATGCGCTCTGTGCGGAAGCAAACATATTGATGAAACGACCATTTAAACAACAATACTGTACGAACCCAGTTCGTTTATCGCTAATGTCTCTGGCAAGGAGATAACTCTGGATTTTTGAAGCTTATGCGTCCGTACTATATAAATCGGACGAGAAATGCCGCTGTATGCAGAATCTTCTACTGGGCTGTTCAAACTATACGTGCGATTCCACACAGACAGAAAACCGGCGTGTGCGCAAACTGCGCTCTGAGGTTCAAAAAAAGGAGCTTCGGATAGTTACTTAGTAGAACCAATTTGCCTTAAATGAGTTTTAAGATGGATCATTTCCAGTCAATAGCTCAAATTTCAAACTCGCTGTCGCACGAATTTGAACTTTCTTAAATTCATCCACTACTTTTAGAAATTGGAGAACATCATGCTCTACACCATCGCTGTCGTACTTATTATTTTGTGGCTCATCGGTGTGGTCAGTGCCTATACCATTGGTGGCTTTATTCATATTCTCTTAGTAGTTGCAATCATTATGATATTGCTGCGATTAATCAGTGGAAGAAGTTTATAAGTTTGAATTTCAGGTAGTCTGGAGCTATGAGCCATTTCAAACAATCTGTTATAAAGTCGCGATTTTTGCGGTGACTATCGTCAGATTTTCAATAAAAAATAGACGCCATATAGCTGCAGACACGCAATCATCACGATTTATTCCAGCACTGCGACTCACTAACACAGGAAAGCTATTTGGTTTGGTGATCATTTCAAAAATATCTACTTAAGATATCAATAGTTATGCCACTATGTGCTTTAGCGCACATATTATTATTAACAAGTAAAGCATTCTTACAAATAATGTTAACTTAAAGTTACTTGCAGTTACCTTTAAGTTACTTTAGAGCATGCTTAACGATCGATATCAGCTTCCCTACAGTCATTTCCCAGTTGGAGAATGACGGTTTCAAACGCGCTTAGGACAACCGGTCTTTAGGCAACCATCACGCATGCTTCTTGCTAAAGTAAGACTATGAAACTGTTCGGTGCACCACACGACAACCATTTATTGGCCTGTATGCCAAATGATGTTATTGAAAAAATACAATCCAAGCTGGAAATTATGGACCTGCCCCTGGGCAAAGTTTTATACGAATCGGGTGGCGTTCAAAATTACGTCTACTTCCCGACTACTGCGATCGTTTCTTTACTTTATGTCTTGGAGGATGGTGGTTCGGCAGAAATCGCTGTCGTCGGCAATGAAGGCATTGTCGGGGTTTCTTTATTCATGGGAGGCGAATCAACCCCGAGCCGGGCGGTGGTACAAAGTGCTGGGACTGGCTTCAGACTACCCGCGTCCTGTATCAAAGAAGAATTCAATAAAGCGGGGCCGGTTTTACATTTATTGCTTCGTTACACCCAAGCCTTGATTACGCAAATGTCACAAACAGCGGTATGTAATCGCCATCACACACTCGATAAACAATTATGTCGCTGGTTATTACTAAGTCTTGATCGCCTTGATGGCATTGATCTGGTGATGACACAAGAGTTAATCGCTAATATGCTAGGAGTACGAAGAGAAGGCGTCACCGAGGCTGCCCTCAAACTGCAAAATGCGGGTCTCATCAGTTATTCGCGCGGCCACATCAAAGTCCTCGATCGCCCGGGACTTGAAAAGCGCACCTGCGAATGTTATATGGTGGTAAAAAAAGAATACAATCGCTTATTACCTGAAAAAATTGCGACGTAATCCCCACATTTTGCCCGAAATTTTAAGCCCAAAAATATTAGCTGACTTGAGGTTTTAGTCTTGGAAAAACGTTGCGCTCGACGTTTCTAAAACGAAAAGGATATCTAAATTTTTTTCAGCCTCAAAATACAAAAATACAAAAATACAAAAATACAAAAATACAAAAATACAAAAATACAAAAATACAAAAATACAAAAGCAGAATTAGGAATCTCTTCGATTTTCCGCCAGCGGGATCGTTACAGCGATAGGATCGCTGGCTGGAAAAGTTTCCCATAAAGCTTCGTCAAGTGCAGCCTCTTCCGCCCTACTTTCTTTCACCTCCGGCGATGGTACCTCGACGATATCCTTAGGAGTAATTTTCGGTGTGTGCTGATTACTTTGTTCGCGATACGTCGCCATTTTTGACTCCATTTTCAAGACAGAATTTCAAGATTGGGGAAGAATTTTTCGTATTTCGTTGGGATTGCGAATTCTTAATGCAGGTAACTACGAGCGTTCAGCAAACGCCTTGCCGTCGTTACTCTGCCACTATCATGGTCTAGACAATAAATTATCGACCGATAATCTTACCGTTCATATCCGACATCACAATTTCCACTCTACGATTTAATTGACGATTCTCAGGGGTCGTATTTTCCACTACTGGGAACTCCTCACCATAACCATGGATAAAAATGCGGTTTCGCGCAACGCCCATTAATTGCAAAGCGCTACTTACTGCATTGGAACGATGCTCCGATAATGTCAAATTATAGGCGACGGTGCCGGTATTATCGGTATGCCCTTCCACTAATATTGTCTGTTGCTGATGCGTTTGTAATACATTCGCCAATTTTTGTAATTCACGAATACCTTCTGGCTTTAATCGTGAATCATTCGAACCAAATAACAGATCGCCGATGGTGATGACAATTCCACGATCCGTGTTTTTGGCCTTTAATTCAGCAAGTTCAAACGATAGCGTCAGCACTCTTTGTTGCGCATTGATCGTGTTAACATTTGCTGCATCCGCAGATAACTCTGCTTGTTCGGCTCTGTCTTTTTGTTGATTCGCTTCCACAGTACGCTGACTTAGCCTAATTTCGTCGCGTTGTTTTCGAGCGTCGACGATACTATTTTCTGCATTTTTTTGTTTTGCTGCTTCTTCTGCGGTCGCAATTTTGGTCTGTGCCATTTTGGAAAGCCGATCAATAACCTCGTCTGCCTCATTGTTACTTGCCGCTTGGTTTGCCAACGACATGGCCTCTGTGGCCTGTTGCATTTCCAGTGGGGCTAACAGGGCAATCTTCGGATTATTCTGAACCAATAAATAATGTTGTCTGGTGCTATCTAGCAACGATGTTGCTTTAGGAGCAGTGCTACAGGCAGTCAGCATTGCTAACATCAATAAAGCGCCTGGTGTCATCGAAATTTTTTTCATCTTCATTCTCCGGTCAACTATCTATAAAACAAAACAGGCATCGTTATTTAGCGCTTGCTGTTGTTTGCGCGATCAAGTTCTTCACGCAACACACGGATATCTTCTTGCAACGCAGTGGCAGCTTGTTGCGCCTTGGTTGAGCTCACTTTTGTCTGTACCAATTGTGCATCTGCCTGCGCCTGTGCGGCATAGTCGCTGGCAGCTTGATAATCATGCGCAGCCAATGCGACATTGGCCTGAGCCAGTTTTTCTCGAGCCGAACGCATCTCAACAGGCGCGAGTTCGCCACCCCCAACGGCCGCAGCATTTTTCACTTCTGCAGTAGTCACCGCCATACTCGCTATCACAGGAGGTGGGACACTGTTGCACCCAAACAGAAAAAGAAACGTGGAAAAGAGTCCAACGATGGCAATGACATCAACAAAGTCTGGACGAACAGGTCGTGAAAAAGACATTTTTTTCTCCTAATAAATTGTAAAAGACGTACATCAATAAGCGGAGTACATCCGTCAAAGAAGGGCATCAAAAGTGATGACGAGGTCGTTCAGTAACATCGTCGTAGATGCCTATTGAATCACTTCAGGAAATATCACCCACAGAAATTTTTGCCACCAATTGTCAGAAATAAACTTGTATCTTGAAACACCAGGAAGCTCTGTACGATGACGCACCCTTGTTCGCTTTTAACGTACAAAACACCCAAGTAAATGCGGGTAATTCGTTTATGTACGACAACGTACCTACAGCAATACCGCCTTGCTCTAGGATTCATCATCAATGGCAGCCGCCAACTAGTCCAAGAACTGACACGATCACCTGCGTGTCGCGATGAAAAGAAAGAAGCGTGCAATTTGAAAACGATTCAGCAACGGGTTTTCGATGGTTTTTATAGTTTGCGTATCACCTTATTAATGAAACGCTTATGGTTTCGTTCACGTCACCAAAAGTTCACTCCAGAATCACCGTTACGATCAGAATTGTTTAGTGCGATCCAAATGGAACAGCATGGACGTGTCCTGGCTCTGGGACATATCCTAAGTAGCACTATTCATTCAGATCAATTACTCGCTCGTCTCTCCGATAATGAAGAAGTCATCATCAGTACTTGCGGCTTACTCACTGAAGCCATTAAATCCGGCCATCAGGTCACCCCTGCTGCTGCATGGTTGCTGGATAACTTTTATCTCATTGAAGATCAGATCAGAACCGCAAAGCATCATTTACCCAAAAATTACAGCAAAGAATTGCCTTGTTTAGCAAGCGGAGATTGTGCAGAAAAGCCGCGCGTTTATGGCATTGCATTAGAAACTATTTCGCACGGGGATGGCCGTGTTGATCCGGACACGCTTCGCCATTTCATCATGGCGTATCAACTGGTCTCGGTCCTGAAATTGGGTGAACTGTGGGCAATTCCCATCATGCTAAGACTGGCATTAATAGAAAATCTCAGAAGAGTTGCTGCCAGATTAGCGATCACTCAAGAGAGTCGCAAATTAGCGATTGAATGGGCTGATGCAATGATCACTACGGCTGAAAAAAATCCCAGTAATTTGATTTTGCTCGTGGCCGATATGTCGCGTTCACATCCACCTTTAGATAGTTCTTTTGTCGCAGAACTGGTAAGGCGACTACAAGGTCAGGCACCGACATTGACTCTGCCTTTAAACTGGCTGACGCAAAGACTGGCAGAAACGGGGCTGACCATCGAAAAGTTGGTGCAGCAAGAATCACAGAAACAAGCGGCTGATCAAATATCGATTAGCAATAGCATTGGTAGTTTGCGACTTCTGACGGCGATGGATTGGCGCGAATTCGTCGAAGACCTGAGTAACGTTGAATCTATACTGCGACAAGACCCCTCACAAGTTTATCCACGCATGGATTTTTCCACCCGCGATCGGTATCGCCACGTTATCGAGCGCATTGCGACTCAAAGCAACTTAACTGAGAGCGACATTGCAACACTTGCTTTGGATTTGACCAATCAGGAGTTTGTCCAAGCGCAAACACAAGCACAAACACAAGCGCAAGCACAAGCGCAGCCTCGCCGCGCCCATATCGGCTATTTTCTGATTGATCAAGGTTTAGCATCGCTTGAAGCCGCAGCGGCAATAAAGCTCACATTAGGTGACAAATGCCGGCGCTATGCAAAGACACACGCATTCCCAAGTTACACAGGTAGCATCATCGTCTTGAGCATTCTGGTGTCCAGTTTCTTCCTATATCAGGCATGCAAGTCAACAGACAACGTCTATTTATTATTTTTCTTTAGCATCATAAGTTTGTTAGTCAGCAGTCAATTTTCTATGACGATCATCAATTGGCTCGTCACGCTGCTGGTAGTCCCGCATTCTCTCCCCAGAATGGATTTTTCCAAACGGATTCCAGAAGATTGCAGTTGTCTGGTGGTTGTGCCAACCATGTTATTTAATCTGGAGAATATTGACGAACTTTGTAACGCGATGGAGGTTCGCTTTCTGGCAAATCAGAGTTACCACCTCCAATTTTGCATCCTTAGCGATTTTGCAGATGCGATTCAAGAAAATTTAAGTACAGACGAACCACTCTTGCAGCGAGCAAAAAGCAATATCGACGCACTTAACGTAAAGTATCCGCGTAAAGATGGTTCCTATTTTTTACTCATGCACCGACCGCGTTTTTGGAACGAACAGGAACATCAATGGATGTCCTTCGAACGCAAGCGTGGCAAATTAGCAAACCTTAATGCCTTTCTTCGCGATTTATCCGTCAATGCTTTTTCATTAGTCATTGGTAACACCAGTGGGCTTTCCAAAATTAAGTATGTGATCACCTTAGATACGGATACGGAATTACCACGGGATGCGGCGGCCCTCTTTATTTCTACGATGGCTCACATTTTGAATCGTGGATACTACGATATGAGCGCTGGGCGCGTGACTGAAGGCTACGGCATCTTACAACCACGTATCGCGGTCGGCATCCCTTCCGTTCATGCATCACGCTACGAGTTATTATATGGCGGTGATGCAGGAATCGATCCTTATACGAGATCTGTATCAGACGTGTACCAAGATCTTTTTCATGAAGGTTCTTTTATTGGCAAGGGTATCTACGACGTTGATATTTTCGAACAAGCATTGCATAGTCGCATGCCCGAAAATCGAATCTTAAGCCATGATTTACTTGAGGGTTGCTATGCACGCGCTGGATTAATCAGTGACATGCCTTTGATCGAAGCCTATCCCTCCAATTATTTAACGGACATGCGACGGCGTCATCGTTGGGTGAGAGGCGACTGGCAGATCGCTTCATGGATGATGAGTAAGGTGCCGAATTTAATTGAAAAAATAGGCGATAAACCGACGCACAGCGCCAATACACTCTCAAAATTATCTCGGTGGAAGTTATTTGACAATCTACGCCGTAGCGTCACACCGACAGCACAAATACTTTTTTTACTCACTGGCTGGTGCTTACTTTCCTCACCTGCCTATAGTGACTTTTGGTCATGGTCATTATTGAGCTTAATTGCCCTACCATCATTGCTTTTATTTATAGTCAATCTCGTCAATAAACCAGTTGATCTATTACTTCGACAGCATATCGCTGCACTGGCTATCAAAGGAAAAGTACAGTTAACGCAAGCGCTTTTACATGTATGTTTTTTGCCTTATGAGGTATGGGTATATGGCGATGCAATAGTTCGCACGCAATGGCGAATCTGGGTTTCACACGAACATTTATTGGAATGGAATCCATCACATCTTGACCAGCAATCAGGCTCGAACTATTTCTTCCAGACGCTGAAAAAAATGTGGATTGCACCTGCATTTTCAGTTTTAGTGTTGATCTGTGTCGTATTTTTTAAGAGTATAAGTCTACGCTCAGCGACACCATTTTTGTTCTGCTGGTTTATCGCGCCCTACATCGCCTATTGGATCAGCGTACCAAAAATTTATTTGGTTAAAAACCTCAACGTCATACAAAATAACTTTCTTCGCATACTTGCCAGAAAAACATGGCGCTTTTTCGATACTTTTGTCGGTGAAGAAGATCATTGGCTGCCACCTGATAACGTACAAAAATCCCCCGTTTCCATCATTGCCCATAGAACTTCGCCAACAAATATTGGTTTGTCATTATTAGCAAACGTCGTGGCGTTTGATTTTAGTTACATATGCACTGGACAGTTACTGACGAGAACAAGCAATACGTTTCAAACTCTCGAATCATTGGATCGCTACAAAGGCCATTTCTATAATTGGTACGACACATTGACGCTGACACCCCTTCAGCCTATGTATATTTCAACAGTGGATAGTGGAAATTTCTCTGGACATCTGCTGACTTTACGACCAGCGCTGATTGATTTGATCGAGCAACCCATTTTACATCCACACATTTATCTGGGGTTACTTGATACATTTCAAATCTTACATGAGGTAATGGGCGACATAAATATTTCAATGATATCGGCCATCGGCGATCAGCTTGAGCAATTGGCCGCAGAGGTGCCAACTTGTCTCAATCAAGTGTATAACGACTTAAATCATTTGATGGAACAGCTAGAAAAATTAAAACCGATAGGCAATAACCAAGAAAAAATTTCTCAGGAAAAAATCTGGACATCAGCATTAGTCAAGCAATGCCGGTGTCATTTATCCGAAATTATCTTTCTCGCCCCGTGGGTAGCAGAAAGCAATATGGCAGTTTGTTTTGATCGCTTCCCGCAATTGAAAGGGATACCTTGTCTGAATCAATTAGCTGACTTGAGTTGCAACCATCATCAGGCAATGGGAGATAGCCTTGCAGTGAATCAATTTGATATAGATGAAATGCATAATTCACGCTGGAGTGAGCTCATTGCTGAAGCAAAAAATCGGGCAAATTTACGTATCAAAGAAATTCACCGTTTAGCTTCGATGGCAGTGAATTTCTCTGAAGTGCAATATGACTTTTTGTATGACGCCACCACCCATCTTCTTTCCATTGGATACAATATTAATGAGCGCCGCTGTGATGTAAGTCGATACGACCTATTAGCATCGGAGGCACGGCTGGCATGCTTTATTGGTATTGCCCAAGGCCACCTTCCGCAGGAAAGCTGGTTTGCATTAGGCAGGCAACTCACAATCGCTGGCGGCGAGCCCATCTTGCTGTCATGGAGTGGATCAATGTTTGAATACTTGATGCCAATATTGATTATGCCAACTTACCATAACACCTTACTGGATCAAACCTATCACGCGGCAGTAAAACGCCAAATTGAATACGGTCAGCAGCGCAGCGTTCCGTGGGGTATTTCTGAATCTGGATACAATGCGTTTGATACTAATCTCAATTATCAATACCATGCATTTGGTGTGCCTGGGTTGGGATTTAAGCGCGGTTTAGGTGACGACCTGGTAATAGCGCCCTATGCGTCGATGATGGCATTGATGGTGGAGCCAGAGGCAGCATGTGAAAATTTGATGCTACTGTCGACATCCGGTTATTGTGGAGAATTCGGATTTTATGAGGCAATTGATTACACGGTTTCTCGCTTGTCACGCGGCCAAAATCACGCCTTAATTTCGTCATTTATGACCCACCATCAAGGTATGGGTCTGCTTTCGATCGCGTATTTACTATTGAATCGACCAATGCAAGCGCGGTTCGAGTCAGATCCACTGTTGAAAGCAACGATACCTTTGCTCTATGAACGCGTTCCGCCAGTAACATCGACATACGCTAATACGACGGAATTAGCAGACATACGCAGCAGCACGAACGATCAGAGCACACCATTAAGGGTTTTGACGCAACCCAATTCAAAGACGCCTGATGTGCAGTTGCTGTCAAATGGACATTATCATGTAATGATCACCAGCGCTGGTGGGAGTTATAGTCGCTGGAACGACATTGCGGTCACACGTTGGATTGAAGATAGTACCCGCGATGATTGGGGGAGTTTCTGTTATGTTCGCGATGTCGAAACAGGACGTTTCTGGTCAACCGCATTTCAGCCTAGTCAGGTATCTTCTCCGCAATATGAAGTCGTGTTTTCTGAAGGCCGTGCAGAATTCAGACGTCGCGACAATAACATCGATTTACACACAGAAATTGTTGTATCGCCAGAAGATGATATTGAGTTACGAAGAACTCGCATCATAAATCGTTCTGGCCGTCGTCGTACGATAGAGTTCACAAGTTATGCGGAAGTTGTCCTGGCAGTACCCGCCGCAGATAATACGCATCCCGCTTTCAGCAAGCTCTTTGTGCAGACAGAAATATTACCTGAACAGAATGCTATTTTATGTGTTCGCCGTCCACGTTCAAGTACCGAAATCGTGCCCACTATGTTTCATTTGATGGCTTTGCACGGCGTGGCTGCCGATCACATTTCTTATGAAACAAATCGCTTAGAATTTATAGGCCGCGGCAATACCTGTAATAATCCTGACGCCATGCGCCATCCCGGATCACTCTCAAATACCGCCGGTGCAGTACTTGACCCCATTGTCGCTATTCGTTATCAACTGACCTTAAATCCAGAACAATCAGCCACTATCGATATCGTCACAGGAATCGCTAATACGCGCGAAGCATGTCTCGCACTCATCGAAAAGTATCAAGATCAACATCTCGCCGAACGTGTCGTTGATCTGTCCTGGACACACAGTCAAGTGGTACTAAGACAGCTCAACATTAGTGAAAAGGATGCACAATTATATGCACGGTTAGCGAATTCGGTGGTCTTTGTCAATCGCGCATTGCGTGCGAGTCCCGACATTTTGGTGCAGAATCTTCGGGGTCAGTCAGCACTTTGGAGTTATGCTATTTCTGGCGATTTGCCCATCGTATTATTACAGATTAGCAGTCAGGAACATATCGAACTCGCGCGACAATTGATACAAGCCCACGCCTATTGGCAATCACGCGGTTTAGCAGTTGATCTGGTGATTTGGAATGAAGATCACGCCAATTATCGCCAGGTATTACAGGATCAGATAGTTGGCCTGATTTCATCAGTGATCGGCACGCACGCTCTAGAAAAACCTGGTGGCATCTATGTTCGCTCTATCGACCAGATCTCTAATGAAGATAGAATATTGTTTCAATCTGTCACTCGCATCATATTAAATGATCATCGGGGTACCTTGCTCGAGCAATTGAATCGACGTGATTTAGCGGATATTCTTCCTGCAAATTTAAACCCCGTTAAAAAGAAGCAAAATTTCGCATTACCTGTTCCTTTAACGACAGAAAGAGGCAGCGACACGCGTCAATTTGAAAATGGCATCGGTGGTTTTTCCAGTGATGGAGTCGAGTATGTCATCTCGACCAATGAAAACGTAATGACCCCTGCCCCATGGGTCAATGTGCTAGCGAATCCCACGTTTGGCAGCATCATTTCTGATAGCGGGCAATCGTACACCTGGTCAGAAAACGCCCACGAATTTCGACTTTCGCCTTGGAATAATGATCCAGTCAGTGATAGTAGCGGCGAAGTATTTTATGTGCGTGATGAGGAAACCGGGAAATTTTGGTCGCCAACTTCATTGCCACGCCGGGGCACTGGCGATTATCAGACCAGACATGGCTTTGGCTATAGTATTTTTAGCCATTCAGAAGAAGCAATCGATTCAGAAATGACCGTGTACGTCGCTCTAAACGACCCGATAAAATTTATTGTCTTTCGTATTCATAACCGGTCACAACAACATCGCCGACTTTCAATCACTGGTTATGTTGAATGGGTGCTTGCTGATCTACGTAGCAAATCAGGGATGCATATTGTCACAGAAATGGCTGTTGATAATAGTGGAATCTGCGCCCGTAACTCCTACAACACGGATTTTCCCGGACGTACGGCATTCTTTGCTGTCAATAGTCCAGTCTGTACAGTGACTGGAAATCGCGCCGAATTTATCGGTAGAAACGGCAATTTGAACAATCCCACCGCAATGAATAAAGGATACTTATCAGGAAACGTTGGCGCCGGTTATGATCCTTGCGCCGCAATCCAAGTACCATTTGAACTCAATCTAGGGCAACAACGTGAGCTAATTTTTATTCTTGGTGTCGCTGATCAGCAAAGCCATTTATCACAGAACTTAATTCATCAATATCTGAACTCTCAGGCAGCGGCAATCGCATTGTCAGAGGTGCAAAACTACTGGAAAAACACCTTGGGCGTCGTCAAGGTAAACACACCAGATCCTGCGCTTAACTTATTAGCCAATGGCTGGCTACTCTATCAAACCATTGCTTGTCGTTTATGGGCGCGAAGTGGTTATTACCAATCTGGCGGTGCTTTTGGCTTCCGTGACCAATTGCAAGATACGATGGCGTTGTCCCATACGGCACATAGCTTAGCGCGTGAACAGATCTTATTATGTGCGGCGCATCAATTTATTGAAGGCGACGTTCAACATTGGTGGCATCCACCAACCCAAAAAGGGGTGCGGACCCATTGTTCAGATGACTACCTATGGCTACCCCTAGCAGTTGCACGTTATGTCAATAATACTGGGGATACCGGGATTTTAGATGTTGATGTAGCGTTCATCGAGGGGCGTGAACTTAGTCAAGACGAGGATTCTTACTACGATCAGCCAGTACGGTCGTCCACTACAGCGACAATTTATCAACACTGTGTCAAAGCAATCACGCACGGATTGCGTTTTGGTACACACGGGTTACCGCTGATGGGTTCATGCGACTGGAACGATGGCATGGACAAAGTGGGCGATCAAGGTAAGGGAGAAAGTGTCTGGCTCGCATTTTTTCTACATGAGGTGCTCCAGCAATTTGTGGCGATGGCAATCCACCAAAAGGATACTGATTATGCCGCCTTTTGTACTGACAACGCTGAAAAAATTTCTAGCCAGATAGAGTTAGCCGCATGGGACGGAGCATGGTACCGCCGCGCTTATTTTGATGATGGTAGTCCACTCGGTTCAGCACAAAATAGTGAATGTCAGATCGATTCGATCTCTCAAAGCTGGTCGGTATTAACATCGGCTGGCAGCGCGGCACACCAGCGAGTGGCGATGGAGTCGCTTTTTCAACGCTTGGTGAATAAGGAAAAAGGGATTATTCAACTATTAGCCCCCCCTTTTGACAAGTCCACGCAAAACCCGGGCTATATCCGCGGGTATTTACCTGGTGTTCGTGAAAATGGTGGTCAATACACCCACGCAGCAATTTGGGCGGGTATGGCATTTGCGAAGTTAGGCGATGTTGATCGTGCGTGGGAAACATTTGACATAATTAATCCAATTCATCACGGCGATTCGATGGCGCATATTCAAACCTATAAAGTAGAGCCGTATGTGATCGCTGCCGACGTGTATGGTGTCGGTTCCCATATCGGCCGCGGAGGATGGACTTGGTACACAGGATCTGCCGGATGGATGTACACCTTCATCATGGAGTCATTGTTAGGGATAAAACGCCACCATCAGCAAATTCGCATTACGCCCTGTTTACGGGTCAATTGGACGCAGTTTAAAATAAATTACCAGTATTGCGATACGCATTATGAAATTATGGTGACGGTTAACGATAGCGCAGAGCAAGCTTCAACACTACATATCGATGGTAATTTGTCGGAACATTTATATCTGGAACTAGTCAACGATCATGAGCACCATCATATCGATTTTCAACTACAAAAAATTGAGTTTCCAGTATCAGAAACACTGAAAGTAAGTACTGATCACGCGCCCTAAGTCATAGATAAAGACGACGAACCCATTTTTAAATAGCCCTTAAAAATGTGTTCGTTATCGCACTGTGACAGGCATGATATTTAACTATGCTGCAATGGTGTCGAGATAGATGAGAGACACACTTATTCCACCATTTCAGGAGCAACAATTATGACCATTAATAGCGAAGCAGTAAGCTTACATGAACAAGCAGCGAACGATCATACCGAAGCCGCGGCACATCATCTGGATGCAGCAGCCCATCACGCAAAAGACAAAGTAACAGATGCGAAAGTAAGCGCGAATCACGCATCGACATGCTGTGACAAAGCTACAAAAAATACCGCGTCCGCTTGTAAATCAACAGCTAAATAATATTGAGGTGTTTTTGCTTGCTATGGGCTTTTTAAAAGCAAAGACACTTTCTCACTTTATTGGCTACACCAGGAAAATAACATCATGATCAAAAATATTCGTTATATTTATCAGTCTGCAGCCATTGTCTTCGCCAGTTTATTTTTTACTGTCGCACCAAATCAAGTTTTCGCTGCAACAACGGCCACAGAACTTAACCAGGAATCGAACGATGCATTAAAGACGCTCTATCATAGTAATCCGACTGCATTAGAGTTATCTAAAAAAGCGAGGGCTATTCTGGTTTTCCCTAAAATTGTCAAAGCCGGATTTGTTTTTGGTGGTAGCTATGGTGAAGGTGTTTTACTTAAAGGAGGTCAGATGAATGAATACTTCAATTCTGTCTCTGCTTCTTGGGGTTGGCAAGCTGGTGCGCAATCTTATGGCTATGTCATTTTCTTGATGAGCGATCGCGTTGAACAAAGTATTCGTAATGCACAGGGCTGGGAAGTCGGTGTTGGCCCAACAGTCGTAGTGATGAATGAAGGCGCCGCAAAAAACTTCTCTACATCGACTTTAAAAGATGATGCTTATGCGTTCATTTTTGATCAACAAGGTTTGATGGTCAGCATCAGTGTTGAAGGTACTAAAATTTCCAGAATAAAAAAATAGAAGCTACTTATTTTTTATGAGATGAATAGCGTTGAGCTTAGGCAGTATTGTTTTGGCACTCAGAGGTAAGAAATCGTAGGGTGAAAATATTAAATTTAATCCTACCCAGAATAGTATTGCGTAAGTTCTCGTTTGACATGAATTAAAGCAAAAGCATCGAAATCACTAAAATCATTGAAATCACTAAAATCATTGAAATCATTGAAATCATTGAAAAAATATTGAAATTATTTCCACCATTTCTAATCCCATAATGCGTGCAAGTCACAAACTAGATATTCACGTCTACCAATAAAAATGGCGGATTTCATCCGCCAATTAATTCTCAAGCCAAATTAAAGACATCACAAATCAGTTTGGACGATTCGAGGACCGTATATATTTTCGCTCGAATCAGAATCTCTCGCCCAAAAAATAAACAATGGAATCAAACCAATCCCAGTTATCATAAGCAACTGCCACCAGCCACTTTTACCAATATCATGAAGCCTTCTGGCGCCAACCGCCAAGTTTGGCAGTAGAAATGCCAAACCTAATAGCGAAGACAAATCATCGTTATGCGTAATCATATCGGCCGCAACAGAAATCATTATCTCGAACAGAAAAAACCACCAAAACTCACTACGGCTCGCGCGGCCGTTAAAGTCAGCATATTTGGTCATACAAATTTCAATTGATTCGGCTATTTTCATTGTTTTTCCGGGTAAGATTTTCTGTTTCTTCAAAAAAATAACTCGACATCAACGTAACAACCACTTTTCATCGTGAATATGCGGAGACTATCGCACAATAATTTAAATATGATCCGATTAACGTTATAACGGAAACTTTCGAAGCAAAATCAAACTTCAAACATCAAACATCGGTAGTTGTCAACAAAGATGTCGCGTCAAGTCATGCTGCTAGCATTAGTTCCTCTGCCTGATTTCGTTTCGGATTCAGCCAGACCTCGTCCTTCAATTTCCAATCCCGCGTCGTACCAGACCAGCGCTCTGGATGCCGTTGTTTCGCTACTTCAAAGACCTGTACACGTTGTCGCAAGATTGCTGCATCGCGGCCATCATGACGCTGTGCTGGCGTCACAAATTTCAGAGCGCTGTGCTTA